>JAMOAX010000190.1:0-4203 GCA_039908555.1 Magnetococcus sp. DMHC-8 | reverse complement strand
GGGCAGGCAAGCAAAAATGTGGGGGGGGGGGGGGCGGGCATGTGCCCCCTCCCCGGAGGTGGCCGACAGGAGAGGAGCGCATAGGATGTATATCGTCACGGGTGGTGCCGGTTTTATCGGGTCCAACATTGTGGCCGGGCTGAACCAGCAGGGTGAAACCGATATTCTGGTGGTGGACAACCTGCACAAGGGAGAAAAATTCCGGAACCTGCGGGATCTGGCCATCGCCGATTTCATGGACAAGACGGAATTCCGGGAGCACCTGCACCGGGGCACCTTCCGGGACGAGTCGTTGCAGGCCATTTTTCATCAGGGCGCCTGTTCGGACACCATGGAATATGACGGTCGCTACATGATGGACAACAACTATACCTACTCCAAGGAGCTGTTCCATCTGGCCATCGACAAGTCCACGCCCTTCATCTATGCCTCCAGCGCTGCCGTATACGGGGCGAGCACCACCTTCGCCGAACATCCCGAGCATGAACAACCCCTCAATGTCTATGGCTATTCCAAACTGCTGTTCGACCGGTACGTGGAACGGTGTCGTCCCGGCAGCACGGTGGTCGGCCTGCGCTATTTCAACGTCTATGGCCCGCGGGAACAGCACAAAGGCCGCATGGCCTCCATGGTCCATCAACTCCATCACCAACTGACGACCAGCCGGGTTGCCCAGTTGTTCGAGGGATCGGGGGGCTACGGCCCCGGGGAGCAGCGTCGGGATTTTATCGCGGTGGGCGACGTGGTGGCCGTCAACCTGTTCCTGGCGCAACGGAAGGGGGTGCAGGGGGTCTGCAACGTCGGTACCGGTCAGAGCCGCAGCTTCAATGATATTGCCCGCCATCTCATCGAACGGCTGGGTCAAGGCGAGATCCGCTACAAGGCCATGCCGGAAGGGCTGGCCGGCAAATATCAAAATTTTACCGAAGCCCGGGTGGACCGGTTGCGCAGTCTGGGCTATACCCGGCCTTTCACCGCCCTGGAAGCGGGGATCGATACCTTCCTGCAGGCGGCAGGCGGGGGCTGCGGGGGCTGAGGGCAGGTGTCCACTCCCGACGATACCCTGGTCATCGGTCCCGCCTGGGTGGGGGACATGGTCATGGCCCAGGCCCTCTTCATGCTGCTGAAACGCCGCCACCCGGCGCGGGCCATCGACGTGGTGGCGCCCGGCTGGAGCCAGCCCCTGCTTCGGCGCATGCCGGAGGTGCGTCATGCCCATGGCCTGGCGGTGGAACATGGCCAACTGGGGCTGGGCCAGCGGTTGCGCCTGGGGCGGCAGTTGCGGGGCCGGTATGGCCGGGCCATCGTGCTGCCCAACAGTTTCAAGGCGGCCCTGCTGCCCTGGCAGGCCCGCATTGCCGTGCGGACCGGTTTTCTGGGGGAGTGGCGCTGGGGCCTGCTCAACGACATTCGCCCCCTGGATCGGCATGCCCTGCCCCGGACGGTGGACCGGTTTCTGGCGCTGGGCATGGCGCGGGGGGAACCGCTGCCCGAGCCTCTGCCGTTGCCGCTCCTGGCCGCTCCGCGCCCGCAGGCTTTGGCCACCCTGCGGGCGGTGACGATGACCGGCGCCACCGAGGCGGGCCCGTGGCCGGTCGCGGCGGCAGATCGGCCCCTGATGGTGCTCTGTCCCGGGGCGGAATACGGGCCGGCCAAACGGTGGCCGCCGGCACGGTTTGCCGCCCTGGCCGCCATCGTGGGTGAACGGGGCTGGCGGGTGGTGGTGTGCGGGTCTGCCCGGGAACAGGCTCTGGGCGAACAGATCGCGGCCGCCGCCGGTCCGGCCTGCCGCAACCTGGCCGGGGCGACCACCCTGGATCAGGCGGTGGATCTGCTCTCCCTGGCCACCTGCGTCGTCAGCAACGATTCCGGCCTGATGCATGTGGCGGCGGCCCTGGGGCGACCGGTCATTGCCCTGTTCGGCTCTTCCGATCCCCACCACACCCCGCCCCTGGGCAGCCACACCCGGGTTGTCTCTCTGGGTCTGCCCTGTGCCCCCTGTTTTCGTCGGGTCTGCCCGGAACAGCACCTGCGCTGCCTGACCGGCATCACGGTCGAGCAGGTCCTGGCACAGTGGGAGGAGCTGAACCCGGCATGACCCATCCCGTTCTGCTGACCTGGCGTCACCGGTTGGAATGGTTGGTGTTGCGGGCGGGGATGGCCTGGCTGCAGCAGGGCGACCTGGCGGCCGCCTATGCCCGCGTGCACCGCCTGGCCGGACCGTTGCGGCGGATTTTGCGCTCCGAATGGGCCTGGGCCAACACCAATCTGCAATGGGTCTATGGCCCCCATCTCACCGCCGGGCAGCGCCACCGACTGGCGGTCATGGCATTTGAAAATATCTTGTGCAGTCATGTGGACGGCCTGCGCCAGGACCCGTTCCAGTGGGCAGAGGGTCCACCGGAGGAGGGGGTGCAAATCCTGCGGGAGGCGTTGGACAGGGGGCGGGGCGTGATCGTCTGCGGCATCCACCTCGGCTCGTGGGAAGTGGGCCTGAAACAGTTTGCGGCGCTGGGCTTTCCCATCCATGTCGTCTACCGCCACGCCAACAATCCCCTGAGCGAGCAGGTGTTCATGGCGGCCCGTGCCCATTACGGGGTGCAGTGGGTACGGCGCGACGCACCCCGCACCATGCTGCGGGTGTTGCGGGAGGGGCAGATACTGGTGTTGATGACCGACATCAACCAGCGCCGGGATGGCATTGTTGCGCCGTTTCTCGGCATTCCTGCCTCATGTCCGGCCGGGGCGGCCCGGCTGGCCCGGCGTCTGCGGGTGCCTGTGGTGCCCATGGTCTGCGTGCGAGAGGGACCGGGCCGGGTGCTGCTCCGCTGCGGACCGGTCATGGAACCCACCGCTTTTGCGGACGAGGTTGCCATGACCACCCGGATCAATGCCGGGTTTGAGCCGTGGATTCACACCTATGCCGAACAGTACAACTGGCTGCATGCCCGCTGGCGCTCCCGCCCGGATGGTGCCTTGTGGCAGCCGGGACTCTCCCTGGAAATGTTGCAGGGCGCCCGGATTGCTCCCCCTGTCGTACCGTCCGCCCGGGTGCAGCGGTTGCTTCATGCCGGGGGGGACAATCCGGCATGAAGCAACCGGTTTTATTGATCAAAACTTCCTCTTTGGGGGATGTGCTGCATCTGTTGCCCGCCCTGAGCGATGCCGGCCGGCACCGACCGGAGCTGACCTTTCACTGGGTGGTGGAGGAGGCCTTTGCCGAGGTGGCAGGCTGGCATCCCGGGGTGACGCGGGTGATTCCGGTGGCCCTGCGGCGCTGGCGCCGACAACCCTGGTCGGCCCTGCGCACGGGGGAGGTGCAGCAATGCTGGCGGGCCCTGAGGGCCCACGATTATGCCCAGGTGATCGATGCCCAGGGACTGCTCAAGAGCGCCTGTCTGGCCCGTCTGGCCCGGGGGCGGCGTTGTGGCTTTGACCGGCGGTCGGCGCGGGAGCCCTGGGCGGCCTGGTTGTATCAGGCGTCGTTGGCCATCGACCGGGAACAGCATGCCCTGACGCGGTTGCGCCAGTTGCTGGCGGCCGCTTTGGGATATCCGGCACCGTCGGCGCCGGCCGATTACGGGTTGACCGACCGCTTTCCCCGGTCAGCGGCGGCAGCGTACGATTACGTTTTTTTGTCGGGCACCACCTGGGTCAGCAAGCAGTGGCCGGAAGAGTACTGGCGGGAGCTGGTCCGGTTGTGTGCGCCGGCGCGGGTTTTGTTGCCCTGGGGCACCGAGGCGGAGCGGGAGCGGGCCGGGCGCATCGCCGATGCAGCACCCGGGCGGGCCACGGTGGCCCCCCGGGGCAATTTGACACAGTTGGCGCTCTGGCTGGCGGCCGCCCGGGCGGTGGTGGCGGTGGATACGGGACCGGGCCATCTGGCGGCCGCGGTGGGCGTGCCGGTGGTGGGTTTGTATGGTCCCACCAATCCGCAGCGGACCGGAACGGTGGGTGCGGATCAGCAGTGGTTGCAGGGGGCGTGTCGGCGACTGCCCTGTCTGATGCGGGTCTGTCCTCTGGAGGGAGAGCCGATTTGCTGGCGCACCCTGCCACCGGGGCGGGTCTGGCAGGCCTTGCAAAACTGCTAAACCGCACCCATTTTGGGATACGTGGTTATTGCGGGTCCAGGGGGGTCACCCCCCTGGCGGGTCCAGGGCAGCGCCCTGGGACTTTGCTGTTGTGTGCCCGGCATGGCACACA
>JAMOAX010000189.1:0-4208 GCA_039908555.1 Magnetococcus sp. DMHC-8 | reverse complement strand
GGGTGGTACAAAGGGAACTCCCTTTGCACCACCCGGCACAGGAATTTTTGGCCTGGAGCATCGTCTCGTCCGGAGCGTTGCTCCTCCCCCTGGAAAGCACGCCGGAATAGCCGTTTTTTGCTTCGGCGCCTCCGGCATGCGCCGCAGGTCGGTTGGCGAAAGCGGATATTCCGCCGAACGACACGATGATCAGAACCATCATCGTGCAAATGGCTTGATTTTTGGATGCGAGAGGGAGATCATGGATCCCGAGGGCATTGGCGAGAAAGAGATGATTGCATGAACCCCGACCACAAGCAGGCACTGGATCAGAAAACAGCCGACCTGCTCCAACTGAGCAGCACCCTGCTGGGAGAAGAGGCAACCGCCAAAATAACGCGGGCGGTGGCGCTTGCCCGGACGTTTCATCACGGTCAGGTGCGCAAACTGGATGGCAGCCCCTATGTGATCCACTGCATTGAGGTCGCCCACAACTGTCTGGCCTGGGGCATGACGGATGTGGCCGCCACCTGTGCCGCCCTGCTGCATGATTCGATCGAAGATGCCCCGGAACAGATGGATGCGGAACGCCATTTGCGAGACTTCGACCCGCACGTCCACGAAATCGTGCAATCCCTGTCCAAAATTCGCAGCCTGCAAACCGGCAGTGGCGATCTGCCGGCCACCTACCGGCGCATCCTGAGCGCCGCTGCCAAGGATTTGCGGGTTCTGGTCATCAAAATTTTCGACGTCTACCACAATTCCGGTAGTCTGGACGTGCACGGCAAGGTCAATGCCAAGAACAAGGCCAGTCTGGCCCTGATCTACGTGGGCGTTGCCCGACGCCTGGGCATGATCGCGCTGGCCGACGCCCTCATCGAACGCATCCTGCCCTATCTGATGCCGGTGCAATATTACCGCGCCAAGGAGGCCCTGGAAGAGATGCAAAAAAGGGGGGCAGCCGGCATGGAAAAACTGGTCCCGGAGTTGGGCGTGGTTTTGCGACCGGGCTATGCCCAGGAGTATGTCATTGAGGCCCGCTCGGTCGGGGACTATTTTTTTCTGACGGAACAACCCGGCACGGGCCAACTGATGCGCATCAGTTGGCCAACCTACCGGTTGCGGCTGCTGGTGGAAGACGACGAAACGGCCTGGCGGGTGCTGGGCAGGATGCACAGCCATTTCGGCCCCCTGCCCCGTCATGTCCGCGACTATCTCAATGCACCCCGCGTCAACGGCTTTCACGCCCTGACCACCCGCATCGTCTGGGACGGCCACCCGCTCAACGTGCAGGTGGTACGCAAACAGGACGACCGGGCCAACCGCCTGGGCATCCTGGCCGAATGGGGTGTCAGCGGCCCCGACCCGGCCCGTTACATGCGTCTCCTGGCCACCCTGGGCGACAGCGATCTGCGCATGTCCGAGGTCCATGCCCATGTCCTGCCCGACATGCTCGATGTCTACACCCCCAAAGGGGACCGTCTCACCTTTCCCGTGGATTCCGTGGTGGTGGATTTTGCCTACCTGGTCCACACCGAACTGGGCGAGCACTGCATCGGCGCCCGGATCAACGGCGTCCAGCGCCCCCCGGAATATCCCCTGCGCGACGGCGACGTGGTGCGCATCCTCACCGCCAAGCAGGCCAGACCGCAACGGGCCTGGCTGGAGGCGGTCAAGACGGCACGGGCCCGTACCTTGATCAAACAGGCCATGAAAAATCCTGATATCACCGTCAAGGGCATCCACCGCCCGGCCGCCGGGCGGTTCCAGTTGACCGAACTCGCCAGTCCGGACATCCTCTGGTCCACCTGCTGTCTGGCAGTACCAGGCGCCCCCATCGTGGGCCGCCTCTCCGAGGATGCCCACTGGATCGTCCACCGGGCCGAGTGCAACAAAATCCAAAGCAATCAGTGGGACCACGGCGAGTGGAGCATCGGGGAAGGTCGGGAGAGTTTGCACATCACCTTCACAGTGGGACACCAGACGGGCGCCCTGCTGACGGTGCTGAAACTCATCGCCCAGTACGACATCAACGGCCACTCCATCCAGGGCAAAGGCCGCTCCGCCGACTCCTACCTCATCAGCATGGAACTGGACGGCAAACCGCCCGTGGTGCTGGGACAGTTCCTGGCCCAACTGGTACACATCCCGTCGGTCCAGGAGGTGTTGAGCTATGCATGGAAAAGTTGAGCATCCCTGGACTCCGCGCCTGCCGTTACCCGTCAAAGCGGGCCGGTCGGGCCACTAGGTTTTCCTGTTGTTGATAAAATCAACCAGATCCCGATCATGCAGCAAGACTTCCGTGTCAAACCAGCCATTCAATAAATCCATCAGGCCGTGGGCCTCTGCCAGTTTCTCCTCTGCCGTCGTCAACCGGGCAATGCGGTCCTTATGCTGCTGAAACGTCTCGACAAAATGTTGGTGCGTACGCCGATGCGCCAGCAGATCCGGATAGCCGACCACTGCCATCAGGCGCTCCTCCTCCTGAAAATGGGTCTGGACATACTCCTCCACCTTGCGGCTGACCATCCCCAGCCAGTAGCCCACATTGACATCCGGCATCTTCAACAACAGGCTGACCCCCAGCAGGGCCTCATAAATGTCCTGATGCTGACGATCAATGGGCTCATGCCCGATATGCAATCCCTCCCGCCACACAAAAAGGGTCTGCCTGGTGTTGCTGCGATACAGGTTGATCTCTGGCATGACTTTTCTCTCCCACACGACCTCTGTGTGACCACCGGCAATGGCCGGTCTCAAACGGCTGACGGACGGTGCACCGACTCCCGGTTCATGAATTCGACAAAGTTCTTGTCGTCAACCATGACATGCGTGTTCAGCCAGTCATTCAAAAAATCCAACAGACTCCTGGCCTCGGCAATCTGCTCGGCCGCCGTGGTCAACTGTTTGATGACCGCCTGGTGTTTGTGCAAAGTGGCCACAATCTCGACATGCAACCCCTTGTGCAGGTGATGGTCGGGGTAGTGGCGCTCTGCCATCAACTGTTCTTCGTCGGCAAAATGGGTCAGGACATACTCCTCCGTATTGCGCATGACCATGCCAAACCAGTATTTCACGTTGACTTCCGGCACCTCCAGCAACTGGCTCACTCCCCGGAAAGAGGCATACAGGTCCTGATGCTGGCGATCAATGGCGTCGTGCCCTGTGCGCAATTCCTCGCTCCACAGGAACGGGGCCGGCCTGGTTTCAGGACCGTACAACACAACCTCCTGCCGTTTATGCCATCGGGATTGCATAGTGACCTCCACCCAGACTTCTCCGCAAAAAGACCTCTCCGGGGGGCCGTGCGCGGCATGAGGCCGACTTTGCATTCCCGCCCGGAAACTGCTACGATCATCCCAGCACTGTCGGTTGTATGCAAGCATTCTTTGCGGGCAAACCGACGAAAATCGCCCACACCACCCATTGCGTGCGCGCTGGTACGCCACCGGAACCCATCCTGGTCCGACGACCGGACCCGGAAGAGAGGGGTTGTCATGAAACGCATTTCATCCGATCCGTTGCAGACGCTGCTGGATCATCTGCGCGAACAGACCGGCATCACCCCCCTGCCCCTCTCGGCAGCAGAACGACAAAGCGGGATGGTGGAGGCCTTTGCAGCGGCGCTGGCACCGCCCGGTCAACCGGGCACCGTCGAGGGGGCACACCACCGGTCCGCATCCGAGTCGATTTGCCCCCATTGCCGATCCGTGACCGGGTCGCACCGCCACGCCGCTGCACCACCGCCGCCCGGCACGGACTCGACGCGCCAGGCCGTGCTGCAACGCATTCGCACGGCCATGTCCGAACAGGCGTGGACCACGGACAACCGGACGATACAGCCCGCCGCACCGGCACCCGTCACGCCGGCACCCATACCGCCCACCTCTCCCGTGCAGGAAAACGCGCCCCTCCCACCCAGACGCACCGCCATGCAACTGGCGGCCTACCGCAAAAGCGGTCGATGATCGGTCGGGCCGCACCGGGACCGGCAGTCGGGAGCCTGACCCTTCATGACCCGACAGACGTCAGCAGCACCACGGCCTGAGCCGCCACCCCTTCGTTGCGGCCGGTAAACCCCAGCCCCTCGGTGGTGGTGGCCTTGACGTTGACCTGGGCCGGGGTAATCTGCAGCAGACGGGCAATTTCCTGGCGCATGGCGGGAATATAAGGCGCCAGCCTGGGCTGCTGGCAAATGACGGTGCTGTCCAGATTGCACACCGCCCAGC
>JAMOAX010000188.1:0-4218 GCA_039908555.1 Magnetococcus sp. DMHC-8 | reverse complement strand
GACCCCCCTGGACCCGCAATCGTTTTTTATCCCCGAATGCGCTCGACGCCTGCCACCTCCGCCATGGCACGCAACCCCTGCATGACCTGCTCCAGGACATGCAAACCCGTCACATCCACATCCAACAAAAATTGACAAGGGTCCCGGTCCCGATCCTGCACCTGAATCTTGACAATACCCGCCTTGACCCCGGCCACCACCTGACTGATCCGGGTCGGCGTCTCCCGGCGATTGCGCGCCCAAACCCGCAAACGGGCCAGATAGGTCAAACGGGACCCCTCCGGCCAGTCAACCGATTCGATCCACCGCTCCGGCGCATCCCGCAACCCCTCCAGATTGGGACAATCCCGTGCATGCAGGGTGATCCCCTTGCCGGTCGTGACAATGCCCACAATGGGATCGCCCGGAACAGGAGAACAACAACGGGCCGCCACCACGGCTATCTCGGACAACAAGCCATCCAGCCGCAACGCCGGCACCACCCCCTCAGCCGGCCTGGCCGGCGCCGCAACCGCCCGGGCCTTGGGCGCCCCCTTCTCCCAGTCGGGGAACAGCCGGCTCACCACCAGAATCGGCGACAACACCGACGAACCCACCCGGACCAGCAACTCCTCTATATTGGGCAGCTTGAACAATTCCACCGCCTGCTGCAGCAGCTTTTCATTCAAACTCATCCCGTGCCCGGTCTTCTGCACCTCCCGCCCCAGCAGCTCCCGACCCACCGCAATGGACTGGTCCCAGCACCGCTTTTTTTCCCAACGGTTGATGCGATAACGGGCCTGCCCGGTCACCACAAAACGCAACCAGTCCAGATTGGGATGCTGATTGCGACTGGTGATGATCTCCACCACATCCCCGGTGGACAAAACCGTCCGCAACGGCACCATCCGCCCGTTGACCTTCGCCCCCTGACAATGGTCACCCACCTCGGAATGGACCGCATAAGCAAAATCCACCGGCGTCGCCCCCACCGGCAGCGTGATGATGTCCCCCGCCGGCGAAAACAGATAGATCTCGTTGGGAAACAGGTCTATCTTGACGTTTTCCAGAAACTGACCCGGATCGTCGGCATTCTGATGCAGCTCCAGCATCCGCTTCAGCCAGTCGTATCCGGTGGCACCCGAATGCTTCTTGGTGTGCAACCCCTCCTTGTAGCTCCAGTGGGCCGCCACCCCGCTCTCTGCCACCTGGTGCATCTTTTCCGTCCGGATCTGGATCTCCACCCGGTTGCCGAACGGACCAAACACCACCGAGTGCAGCGATTGATAACCGTTGCTCTTGGGCAGGGCAATATAATCCTTCAGACGCCCGGGAATGGGGCGAAACTCGCCATGGATCATCCCCAGCACCCGGTAACAGTCCGCCTTCTTGCGAACAATGATGCGATAACCCACCATGTCGTACAGCGCATCCAGAGTGCCCCCCTTGCGCTGCAGCTTGTTGTAAATCGAATAGATGTGCTTTTCCCGCCCCAGCACCTGACCCGTAATGTTGTGCTTGCGCAGCAGACGGCTCAACAACGCCACCATCTTGCGCACCTCGTCCGCCCCGCCCTGCCGGTAGGTCGCCACCTGTTCGCACAGCGAGGCATAGACCTCCGGCTGGCTCAACCGGAAGGCCAGATCCTCCAGTTCGTTTTTGATCCAGTAGATGCCCAGACGGTGGGCAATGGGAGAATAGATTTCCAGAATTTCACGGGTGAGACGGGGAGGGGGCGTCAACCGGGCCGCGGCCATGCCCCGCACCTGCTGCAGACACACAGCCAACCGAACCAAAATGACCCGAATATCCCGGGCCATCGCCAGAATCATCTTGCGCAACTCTTCCGCCTGCGGCTCGGCCTTGGCCCGGGCGGACAACAACGAAATTTTGGCTACCCCTTCCAGCACAAAACCGACATCTTCACCAAACTCCCGGCGGATCTCCTGCAGCGTCAAGCGGTGGCTGGCCACCCCTTCCAGCAGCAAACCCGCCGCCATGGAGGCCATGTCCAGACGCAACTCCACCAGAATGCCGGCGATCTCCGGCAAATGAACGGGCACCTTGCCCGCCACGGCCTGGGAGATCCCGCCAACAGGCAGCAGCGGCTCCCCCCGGTCGGCTCCCCCCTCTGCCCCGGCCACGGGGGCGCGGGATTGCGACAGCTTTTCCACATGGTGGTACAGCCGGGCCAGGAACGCCTTGTCGACACCCGGGTGATAACCCTGGATGCGCTCCACCAGCTCCACCCACCACTGGGCTTCTGCCTTGCTCACCGGTTCTCCTCATCCTGCCGAAGTGGCTCAACCGACCTGAGAAAAAATATTTGCGGGTCCAGGGGGGTCACCCCCCTGGCGGGTCCAGGGCAGCGCCCTGGGACTTTGCCGTTGCCGTTGATTTTCAAAAAAAGCCGCAGCCGCCGTTTGCTGCGGCCTTTTCAGCATGCGCCGCAGGCAATCCGGCGATTCCAGAGTGGCCGTTGATTTTCAAAAAAAGCCGCAGCCGCCGTTTGCTGCGGCCTTTTCAGCATGCGCCGCAGGCAATCCGGCGATATCGCTCCACCGGATGGACAATCACCAGCCTGCCTGCGGCGCACGCCGAGGACGCCGAAGCAACAACCGGCTTCGGCTTTTTTAAAATCAACAGCAAAATCCCAGGGCTCTGCCCTGGACCCGCCAGGGGGGTGACCCCCCTGGACCCGCAATCCCTGCAGAGCCTCGCTGCCAACCGTCCGGTGATCAATCAATCACCCGTATCGTCGGCATCCTCGTATTCCTTGGCAAATTCGTCCATGTCGCCCCCGGCACCCATACCCAACAGGGCATCAAACGACTCTTCCTCCCCGTCATCAAACGATTCCTCCTGCACACCGGGCAGATGGATCTCCTCGTTCATCAGATCCCGCGCCTCGGCATCCAACTGGGTGGCCAGATACTCCTCTTCCGCCGGCTGGTGCCGCCCGACCGGTTCCCGTTCCAGGGCATACAGGTCGAGGAGACCCTCGGCCAATTCACGCAGGGCCAGGACCGTCACCTTGTCGTTGTTGATCGGCACCAGGGGCTCCGCACCCGCCATGAGCTGCCGGGCCCGCTTGGAGGCCAACAGCACCAGATCAAAACGGTTGGGAACATGGTTCAAACAATCTTCAATGGTTACTCGTGCCACGGCTTCACCTCAATGCAAAAGCTGAAAAAGACCCAATGAGTTCAATCGGCAAAGGCAGCCAGTACCGCCTGGACCACTCCCCTTGCCCGTTCCCGGCGCAACCGCTCTGCCGTCACAATGGCAACCAGTTCCTGGCGTGCCCGCGTCAAATCATCGTTGACCAATACGTAGTCATACTCTTCCCAATGGGAGATCTCCTCCCGCGCCTGGGCCATGCGTCGGGCAATCACCTGGGGATCATCAGAGCCCCGACCGGTCAACCGCTCCTGCAATACCCGTCGAGAAGGCGGCACAATGGCCACGGCCACCACCTCCCCCGGCGCACAACAGGCCCGCACCTGTCGGGCCCCCTGCCAGTCAATGTCCAGCAGCACCTCCTCCCCCTGCGCCAATACCGGCTCCACATTGGCCCGGTCCGTGCCGTAATGGTTGCCGAACACCTCGGCCCACTCCAGAAAATCACCCCGTTCGATGCGTGCCTGGAAGGTCGCCCGGTCGACAAAATGGTACGCCTGACCCGGCACTTCGCCCGGTCTGGGCGCCCGGGTGGTGGTGGAAACGGACAGCCGCACACCCGCCACCGCCTGGATCAGGTGGGCAGCCAGCGTGCTCTTTCCGGCCCCGGAAGGCGCAGACAATACAATAATAAATCCCCTGCTCCGCTCACCCATCGCCAGTGGACCCTTTCTGCCCGTCATTCCAGATTTTGCGCCTGTTCACGCAACTTTTCCACTACCAACTTCATCTCCACCCCCAGGCGGGTCAATTCCCCGTTCTGCGACTTGGAACAAATGGTGTTGACCTCCCGGTTGAGCTCCTGACAAAAAAAATCCAGTCGCCGCCCCACCGGCGCCGCACCGGCCAGCAACGTGCGCAACTCGCTGGTGTGCATGCGCAACCGCTCCACCTCTTCGGCAATATCCACCCGGTTCAACAGGACGGCCAGCTCCCGTGCCAGCTCGCCCGACTCCACCGCCGTACCGGCCAGATCCGCCACCCGGGAGAGCAACTGGCGTTTTTGCTCGCTGCGCTCCTGGCCGGACAGCGAGACGGAGGGGCTGTTGCAGGCGACCC
>JAMOAX010000044.1:0-20598 GCA_039908555.1 Magnetococcus sp. DMHC-8 | reverse complement strand
TGATCAGAAAACCCTTGTCCGCCACGGTGGGCAACCGCAACACCCGATGGGCCGCCTCGGCCAGTTCGACCCGGTTGAGGTCCAGGGGGGGCAGGTCCGGTGTATGACGGCGGACGGTGCGCTCCATGGCGGGGGGGTTGCCCAGGAGTACGTCCAGGGGCATGTCGATGAGCGATGGGGTTGCCGAGCCGTCGTCGGTCAGGAGCAGGTGCCGCTCGGCCGTGGCCACGCCCAGGATGGCAAACGGGCAGAGCTCCCGGGCACAGAGGGCGGCAAAGCGTTCCCGGTTGGCCGGGGCGATGGCCAGCACATAGCGCTCCTGGGCCTCGTTGCACCAGATTTCCATGGGTGACATGCCGGGATCGGCGTTGGGGATGGCAGCCAGCATGATCCGGCCACCCACCCCGCCGCCATGCAGCAACTCCGGCACCGCATTGGACAGTCCGCCTGCCCCCACGTCGTGGATGGAGAGAATCGGATTGTCGCCACCCAATTGGCAGCAGCCGTTGATCACCTCCTGGCAGCGGCGCTGCATCTCGGCATTTTCTCTCTGGACGCTCTTGAAATCCAGTTCCGCCTGGGAGGTGCCACTGGTTTGCGAGGAGGCCGCCCCGCCTCCCAGGCCGATCAGCATGGCCGGTCCTCCCAGTTGTACGATCAGGGCACCGGGGGGGAGAGGTTGTTTTTCCGTATGGGTGGCATCGATGGTGCCGATTCCGCCGGCAATCATGATGGGTTTGTGATAGCCCCTGATTTCGCCATTCACTGCCTGCTCGAAGGTGCGAAAATACCCGGTCAGGTTGGGGCGGCCAAATTCGTTGTTGAAGGCGGCCCCGCCCAGCGGTCCGTCCAACATGATTTCCAGGGCAGAGACGATCTGCGCCGGCTTGCCGTGGTCGATTTCCCAGGGCTGCTCGCCGCCCGGCAGGCGCAGATTGGAGACCGTAAAGCCGGTCAGGCCCGCCTTGGGCAGGGAGCCCTGACCGGTGGCCCCTTCATCGCGAATCTCTCCCCCCGAACCGGTGGCAGCACCGGGATGGGGAGAGATGGCCGTCGGATGGTTGTGGGTCTCCACCTTCATCAGCAGATGGACAACTGCGGGGTGAAAGGCATATACCCGGCTGGTCGGGTCCGGAAAAAAGCGCTGTCCGGCCCCCCCCTGCATGATGGCTGCATTGTCACGGTAGGCCAGGATGGTGCCCTGGGGCGTGACCTGCTCCGTATGCCGGATCATGCCGAACAGGGTTTCCGGGCGGGACAGGCCATCGATGGTCCAGCGGGCGTTGAATATTTTATGCCGGCAATGTTCGGAGTTGGCCTGGGCGAACATCATCAGTTCCACGTCCGTCGGGTCCCGCCCCAGGCGGGTGAAATGGTCCAGCAGGTAATCCAGCTCGCTGTCGGCCAGGGCCAGGCCCATCTGACGATTGGCCAGTATCAGGGCAGCACGCCCCTCCTGTTGCAAGGGAATGGTGAGCAGCGGTCGGGGATGGGTGACCTGAAACAGGGCCATGGCCTCCTGATCTGTCGTGACCACCTGCTGGGTCATGCGGTCATGGAGCAGGGGCAACAGGGTGGCCCGGGCGTCGGGGTCCAGTGGCTGGGCAAGCCCGAACCAGAGGGCCCGTTCCAGGCGCCGCACCTGGGTCAGACCGCAGCGATGGGCAATGTCGGTGGCCTTGGTGGACCAGGGCGAGATGGACCCGAGTCGCGGAATGACCAGCAGCGCAGCGGCGGGCGGGGGGTCGGCGGGCCGGTCCCGGTCCTCCGGCGCGTGGTCCGTTTCAGCGAGCAGTGCCGCCAGGATCTCTCTTTCCGACGGGGAGAGGGGCGCAGTCAGGGCAGCAAAGTGGCGATAACGGGCCGTGACCAGGGGCAGACCTGCCAACCGCAACCGTTCCAGCCGGAAGGGGGAGAGGGTGGCGGTGCCCGGCAGCACCAGGACCAGGTCCGTGCTGTGGGGTACCGGAACGGTCGATGGATACGGAGCGGACGGGTGCATGCGTTAATGCCGCTGGCCGTTGAGGGCCAGGAAGGAGTGCATGGCACCGGCCCGGGTATAAAAATCCACTTCATCCTGGGCAATGGCGCGCACCTCCCGCGTCCGTTCGACCCGGGCGGCGGCCGTGTCGGTCTGCGAGGAGCAGTCCAGGATGTGAGTCAGCAGGGTGGCAAACTTTTTTTCCTGAATTTTCAGGAATGACTCCTGGATGACGGGGGTGCCGGGATATTTGCCGGTTTTTTGCCCTTCTGCCAGCAACTCGTGGAAAGGCACGCCGTGCACGGCGGCCCCGGCCTTGGCCGACTTGATGGCCTCGAACCAGTCGGCGTGCATGATCTTGTAATAGTCGCGAATGGCCTGTTTGTTGAAGTGGACAAACAGGTCATGATCTTCTTCCGGCACGGTACAGGTCACCCGCAGGGAATCGGTATCGATGGTATCCACGAAAAGCAACTGGTCATCCTTTCTGGCCACCTCCCATTTGATGTCCCAGAGGGTCAATCCCATCTCCCGGAACACCCCCTGCACCAGCAGACTGCCCAGCACGGTCATGCGGATGAGATCCAGGAACTGTTCGCCGGTGCAACCGGAGATGTGCAAGGCTTCCTGATAGGTCAGTGCCCGGTCTTCCGGTTCGTATTTGCTGGTGAAATCGGCGATGGGAACAGGGAAAAAACGCCACAGGGGCAACTCTTCCAGGCCCAGGTCTTTCAGGAAGTGACGTCGCTGCTGCTCTCCCAGGTGCAAAAATTTTTGGTAGAGCGAGGAACCGGAAGTCAAACCCAGCCGGACAATATTTTCCAGGGGGATGACGTGGCGTGTCTGGTTCCTGCAGGGGGAATAGTCCCAGAAATGGCTGAACCGGTAGGAGGTCGGCAGTGGTTTGATGACCGTGAATTTTTCCACCAGGACCAGGGGACTGATCTGCGGCGGGAAGCCCTCCTTGAACACCGTGCCGGTGGTGCGGTCGATCATGCCCAGGTGGTGGGTGGCGGCCCCATGGGTTTGAAAATGTTCCAGCAGGCTCTGACCATTGGCCTGTCTGGCATGGATGAAGCTCAGGAAACGTTGCTTTTCTGCATATTCGTCCTGCAGGGACTGACCGACAGCCTGCCAGGCTACCGGGGTGTGCAGGCGAGAATAGATGAAATGGCGAAACGCGGCCCGGCTGACATCGCTGCCCGCGATGCTGAAGATGGAACCCACATCGAACACCGAACCGGACGAGGTGGTTTCACACACCATGCAATCGCTGTCATCCCCCAGATAGTACAGGTTTTGCACAGATCCCGTATAGTCGGGAGTGGTCAAACGAGAGAGATCCACCTTTTTCTGGTCCATCGTTGTCTGTCTCCACAAAAGTTCAAGGACGTTCCGGGTGCGGTCGGGGACAAGCCTGGATTGCGCACCGCTCATCGTGGCGAGTGTATACCACAAAATGTCCATTGTTGGACAGGGGCCACAGTGGGTTGCTCAGATTTACGGTGGGAGGTGCATACGGCTTTTGCCCGGTTCGGTCTTGGCCGGCGTGGCTGGTCAGTCGGTGCCTGCCGACCTGGACCGTTTGTTGCTTGGGGTTGTCCATCCTGGTTGCGAGAGAGGCACTCTCCCCCTATAATCCGCGCTACCCCTGGCGGCGGGCGGATGGGATGCCGGAACGGGGACCAATGATCCATGCTACGGGAAAAGTCACGTGATCACGCGTCAATACGAGAGAGTCGTTTTTGAATCGGAGTGCATATTGCAGTTGCCCAGAGGAGTGAACGTGGTCTGTCGCACGTTGGATGTCAGTCTGGGTGGCGTGAAGGTAACCAGCCAGACCTCCCACGACCTGCTGTCGCACCTTGGGGCGGATTGTGTGGTGGAATTCCCGGTCGTCATCCCCGATGGGCTGCCCGAGGGATCGGCCTACCTGAAAACCCAGGCGCGTATTGTCAATGGTGATGACTCGGGGGTAGGGCTGTCGTTCCGGGGGGTGGACCAGGAGTCGTTGGCGCTGCTCAAAAAACTGGTGGAACAGACCCTGCAGTCCAGTGACCTGAACACCCTGCGCGACAAGGATGGTGTGGCCGTGCAGGGCCCGCATGTCAAAGTTTTGAAAGTGTTGCTGGAAGAGCACATTGCCGAGGCAGTCAAGGAAATTTTTATTGCCTTTCTGACGATGGATGTGGGGTTGGGTCCCTATGTGGAACGCCCCGACTTTGAGGAGTATCGTCCCCCGGAAACCGATGTGACCGGCCTCATCCGGTTCAGTGGTGATCTGGAAGGTGGTGTCCATCTGGCTGCGCCGCTCCATTTTGCCATCAATGCGGCAGGGGCCCTGCTGGGTGAGGCAGGGCTGGACTTTACCCAGCAGCAGGACGACATGGTCTGGGATGCGTTTGCCGAGGTGGTCAATCAGGTGGCGGGTTCCATTCAGACCCGTTTGTCAGGCCACTTTGAGGATATCACCATGTCAGCCCCCGTTGTGACACTGGGACCACCGGCCAGAAGCGCCTATCGATCATCACTCAGCAGCGTCCGCCATTTTTTTGGTTCTGCTTTTGGTCCGTTCTATGTGGAATGTTTCTTCGCCTGATGCCGCCATGGACCCGTTCACGGCCCGTTGCCGCCCCTGTGGCACCGGTCACGCGAAAATCCTTGACGATCAACTGTGCCATTTGTATAGTGGCCACGCTTTCCCACTCCTCGGTAGCTCAGTTGGCAGAGCAGGTGACTGTTAATCACCTTGTCCGTGGTTCGAGTCCACGCCGAGGAGCCAAATTTTTCAAATACTTGCGGCCACCACAACGGTGGCCGTTTTTGTTTGGGGTGTGACTTTGCGTCGGCTGGGTGTGAATGGGGGTAAAATGTCCCCGTTTCGGTAGCCCCGGAGAATGCCCGTTTGCCCATCGTCACCGCGCCAGTCTGCCTGTCCGTTGGGGGTGCAATTCTGCCTGGGGTGTGGCCGGGGTGTGACCTCCCCACTATAGCCCACCGATCCACCCGGCAACCACCTCCTCCAGAGAGTCACCCATCGTCACCGCATCCACCTGGGGGAGTTGCCTCCTGGTCGGGGTGGAGTAGCTGCCCGTCTTGCGGATCGTGGGGAGTACCTCGGACGTGACCCACTTGCGAAACGGTTTGGCCTGCGGCTTGTCCGAGCGCAGGACCAGGGAGTACAGGCCGGATTCGGAAATGATGGTCGCGTTTTGCTTGCCGCCAAGGGTACGAATCAGATTCGTACCCTTCTCCTTGCATGGAGGTTAAAAAGACCGGGAGTTGCAAACCGCACAAAAACGGCTGGCATATTCCCCTGGAGGGGTATTGTATTCGCCCACACCCGGCCCATGAGACAGGCAAGCACAAGTCATGCCTGATTCGAGGCACAAAAAAACCGTTGGCTGACGGGTACGGTGTCCGTTTTGTGAGGGGTTTGCAGCCCCATTCCCGCAAGATGCCCCAGCAGGGTTGTGGCCGTCAGGGCACCATGTGCACACTGGGCGCATTTTTACTCTCGGTCAGAGCAAGGGTAGCCGTGGGAATGCCGTCGGTTTGACCGACTGCACCCATGGTCATCGCCCCCCTTGCCATCCACACCACCCATATCAACTGACCGACACCCCCATTCTTGTCCCTGGGAGCGTTTCTGGCGCATTTTGTCCTGACGGGGGACTCTGGGCCTGTCCGACGCACGGCAACGGCCTGGGGTGGCTCTCATTGCGCAGGAAAAAAAGCGGTGGCAATGGTCGGGGAGATCCGATAGAGTACGGGGAGAGTCCCACCAGGGAGGAGAGTAATGAGCACGGCCACAAGCGCGGAAAGCGGTTACAAAGGTGCATCGTTCGTATTCGATTCGTATGCCTACGTCCGCCGCTTGCGTGACGCAGGGATGGACGAACAGCAGGCGGCCATCCAGGCAGAGACCTTTATGGCCATGGCGGAAAACAGACTGGCCACGAAGCAGGATATAGCGGAACTCAAGCGGGACATAGCCGCCATTGAAGCCGGTCTCAAGCGGGATATTGCCATCCTGGACGGCAAGATTGAGACCACCAAGGCTGAATTGCGCAAAGAAATCGAGATTGCCAAGACCGAAACCATCAAGTGGATGATCGGCCTTGCCCTGGCGCAACTGGCCATGATGGCGGGCATCCTCATGACCCTGGTGCGGGTTCTGCCTGGCGGGCATTGATTCCCCCGCCCAGGAGATGCACCAGCCTGTTCCCCCTGCGGCACCCGCACCCGCACATTGAGCAGGTTACACACAGTCGATTATACACCAAGTTTTTCGATCCAAAACGGTGGGATAGTGAACCCATACTTCAGGTTCTCCCTCGCCAGTCTCACCCCAGCCTCAACGTAACTCTCCCGGCACCGACCCAGGTAGATGCACGACAACCGACCATTGATCTTGCGGTAACCTCGTACATACCCGCGCCGACAACGGACCAGTGACCAGCCCAGCAGGTTTTTAAGTTCGGCGGCGTCGTTTGCTGCCATAGTGCTCCTCCTTCCTTCAGACCGCAGTACGCAGACTGCCCTGTGAGTTCGCCGGACCGGCCAGTTGCGGAAACATGCCAACCCCGCCAATCATGGTCGCCATGGTGGTAACCCTGGCCTTGGCAGCTTGGAAACAGTCCTTGTACGGCGGGCCCAGTGCCATGGACTCCAGAAGCGCCAGACCGGCCACACGCTCCCCCATCGCCAGAGTCATCAACTGGCCAGCGTCCAGATTATCCCGGAAGTGCGGAACTTTGGCGGCCTGCTCCCCCAGGAAGGCGACATTGACCATCCGCGTGAAGTTGCTGTAATAGTGGCTCGCGTGAGTGGACCCTTGCAGCTCGTCGTACTGGACAAACCTCTGGATCGCATCGGTTGCCTGGTGACGCACCAGCTTGCCCTGCGCCCTGGCGGCCTGCCACTCCACCCGTGCACGCCGTTCCGCCTGACGGGCCCTGCGCAGACGTTCACTGACAGCACGCTCCTCCATGGCAGTGAAGGCTCGCATGGTGGTGCAACTGCTGGACGTGTTGTGCTGGCGACGGGGGTCTTGGTGGTGACTGACACCGCGCCGTCCTTGACCTGGACGATCCTGTGGAAAGACCGGGTGCGCTGGCCTGTCCGACGCACGGCAATGGCCCTGGGGTGGCTCTCGTGGCGCAGGAAAAAAGCTGTGGTAATGGCCGGGAAGATCCGATAGAGTACGGGAAGAGTCCGACCAGGGAGAGACCACCATGAGCACGACCGTCGACGTTGCCTTTGCCTTTGACACGCACAAGTTTGTCAAGCAGATGATCGCTACGGGGTTCACGGAAGAACAGGCAGAAGTGCAAGTACGCTTGCTTTCAGAGATATTGCATGCCCAGCTTTCCACCAAGGCGGACGTGGCAAAGGTAGATCTCCACGTGCTGGAACTCAAGCGGGACATTGAAACCACCAAGGCGGAACTCAAGCGGGACATGGCCGCCATTGAAGCCGGTCTCAAGCGGGATATCGAGACCACCAAGGCGGATCTACAGAAGGATATTGCCCTGGCCAGGGTGACGACCATCCAATGGACCGCCGGCATGTTCGCTGCTCAGACGGCCTTGATCATCGGTGCCATGTTCGCCGTCATGAGGATGAACCAGCCGACCCCGCCCATCGCATACCAGCCCCCCGCCCAGGAACTACGCCAGTCCGCCCCTGTGCCACTGCCGGGATCACCTTCCACCGCCACTCAGCCGCCTTCTGCCCGGTGAAACCAAGAGTCAGGAAAAGAAATCCGTCGCGGGTCAAAGCGTAGGCTTGCTGCTCCCGATTCATCGCATCGACGTAGGAGATCGGCGGAAAATTCGGCCGATCTCCTACGTTTTCGTCCCCGTTTTCGATGTCCCTGATAGATGCCAGGACGTTCTTGTGATCCTTCCCAAACAGCTCAGCGACCACCACAGACGAGACGGTCGCATGCTCCTGTGCTTTTGTATGCTTTCGCATGCTTCCATATACGTCCAATACAACAGAATCACACATCGACGGCAGGATCGTTGTCCCCCGTGGCCTGGGGATGATTGAAGATGGCAAAAGGCCGACGTGCCTGCCGGTAGGCAGTGTCCAGGGCCAGGCGGGCATTGGTCAGCAGGGTCTCCCCATCCTCTCCGGCCTCTGGAAAGATGGCGATGCCCAGATGGATGCCGATGGTGAGGCTGCGGTGGGCGTCCAGGGCATAGGGCTGGGTCAGGGAACGGTGCAAACGATAGACCATGGACAAAATCTGTTCTTCATCCCCGCACTCCGGGGCAAAGGCCACAAACTCGTTGTGCTGAATCCGAAAGGCCAGATCCTCACCGCGCATGTGCCGGTTCAGTCGACTGGCCAGTTCCCGCAACACCGGGTCATAGGCTTCGGTGTCGGCAGCATCCAGGTGCTGTTCGGCAGCGTCCGGCACAATGAGCATGACCGCCACCCGCCGATGTTTGCGTTTGCACGAACCCAGGGTCATGCCCAGAAATTCATCCAGCATGCGCCGATTGCCCAGCAGGGTGACCGGGTCCTTGAGGGCAAACCCCTCCAGCAGATGCTTGGTGTCCACCAGGTGGGCCACATGGGCGTACAGTTTGATGGAAGCCTCTTCCATGGCCCTTTCCAGCATGACCACTTCGTTGCCGTGTTCGTTCGGATTGAGATGGATCGCCTGTTCCTGACGGGAACAGGCACTCACCATGGTGGCCGCCTTGACCCGCAGTCGCCGCAGGGGCCGCAGCAACACCCGTTCCATCACGACGCCCAGCCCCAACAAAAAAACAATGATGAAGAGGAAGGAACCGATCAGCCGCTGCCGACTGTTGGCCAGGACCTGGCGCACCTCGTCCAGGGATACCGGCACCACCAGGCTGAAGGTTTGATCCAGAAAGGCGATGGGAGTGTAATACAGATTGGCGGGGAGGTCGCTGTCGAAGACCATGCGCGGGCTGTTGGCCCGAATGGTCGCCGCAGCCGTGTCCGGTTGAAAAGGGGCACCGGGCAGCAGCGCCTGGGAGCCGGCGGCCACCCCCCGGCGATCCGCCAGCAGGAAGGGGCGCTGGGGATTTTCCTGCAAGAGCTTGCTGACCACCCTGCCGAGTCCCTGCCCGAATACCAGCAGATGAGGCTCTTCCCGGGCATCCAGCCTGACCGGGACAAACAGCATGATCTGCCATTGTCCGGCCATCTGGTCCAGGTGCCAGGCAGCCTGCTCCCGGGCCAGTTGGGAGCGCACCCGGTGCAGCAGGCCAGACTGGATGGGTTGCTCCAGCACCAGATCGGTCGGCATGCGTTGGATGACCTGACCGGCCGCATCCAGGAGCAGGATAAAATCCACGCCCCAAAGCGGGAAAAACTCTTTCATTTGCTTCCAAATGGCTTCTGGCGTCTCCTCGGCCCGTTTGTTCAACAGGCGGGCGTCACTGCCGGCGGCCTGGGTCCAACTGGCATTTTCCAGCCAGGAGTTTTTGAACCGGTCAAGCCGCTGGACCCGACCCTCCAGGGTGCGCAGTATGTCGTCGCCAACCTGCCGGGCCTGGCGTTCCATCCGTTCCCGCAGGACATCCTCCAGGATGGCAAAGTTGATCGTGTAGCCCACAGCCAGGGTGGCACTGATGGCCAACAGCAGGAAAAAGATGACGGGATAGATCAAACTGTGCTTGCGCCACATGTCGGGATCTCCTTGTCTCAACGCTGTTCCGGACGAGGCTGATCCGGTTTGGTAGCGACCGGTTTGCCCACGGGTGGTGGCGCGGCCTCCGGGGGTTTGACCACGGTCAAACCCAGCATCATCCAGCCCTGCATGCCGTCCCGATACCATTTCAGCTTGTGGGGCGGATAGCCCAGCAGCAGCAGGGAGCGAATGGCCGTGGGGGACTGGCCGCACCAGTTGCCATTGCAATAAAAAACCAATGTCTTGGCATCCTGAAAACTGAGCAATTCATCCTCTTTGACCACACCGCACTGCATCTGCAGGATCTCCAGCAACGTCTCTTTGTCGGTGTGCTTGTGGTGCAGCCTGGTCCAGGGGATGGAAATGGCGCCGGGAATCATGCCCTTCTTGAGCCATTCGTCGGTGCGGGAGTCGATCAGCAGAATGGTATTGTCCTTTTGGGCAATCCGTTTGAGCACATCAATCACCTCCAGCTCGCCGATGGTTTCCACTCCCGGGCTGAGGGTCATGGGCAGGATGCAAAAGGGTGGACACTTCCGGGAGGTGAAGGAAAAATCAAAATCCACCACGTTGTCAGGGTTTTGATCCCTCTGCAGGCGGACATCCTTGCCGTGATGGATTTTGGGCAGATCGACAAAAGGCAGGTTGGCGGTAATCTTGACCGGAAAAGGGTCCGACTCCTCGGCAACCGCCAGCGGGGCCAGCAGGAGCGGCCAGAGCAGCCACCACAACCAACCGCCCTGCCGTAACGACAGGGTTGGCCAAGACGGTCTGCCTCCGGCCCAGGGCTGTTGTCCGCCGTTGATCACGCTCATCCTCCGTTTGACCCGTTCGCGGCCGGTCGACCAGATGGTCGTCACGGCGCACATCGTTCATACTGCTGCCTGCACACGGGAAAGTCAAAGACGTTCCTGTGCCGCCAGGATCTGATCCGAGCCGGGCAGCGTGATCCTGGCCATGTCCAGCAGCAGCACATCCTGTTCTTCCGCATCGATTTCCGCCCGATAGCGGCCCAGGGCCTGTACCAGGCTGGATGGGTGAGAGGATGTGCCGGCGGGCATGGGATACTCGATGCGGGTCAGCCGACTGAACAGGTTGATGTCATCCACCGTCACGGCGAACAGTTCACCGTCCACCTGCAGGATGATGGCGTATTCCAGCAAATATTTGCGCACCTGGTCGGCAATGCCGTCGAACAGCTCCAGCAGGCGGATCAGCACGCCCGTTTCGGTGCGTTGCACCAGGTCCCGGGCCTGATCGTTTTGTTTCATCCGGAGCAATTCGGCGGCCTCGATGGCCACCCGATGAATCCCCTGGTGCGGTGTGTCAAAACGCCGCATGTAGGCCGCCAGATTGGCATTGTCACTGTGAAACTGGTCATACCATTTGCCGAAGGCACATTTGTGGGGGTCGGTTTGCACGGTAATGGGTTTGCCACCATAGACCTCATCCTTCAGCTTGTTCAGCCAGTTGATGTGATCCTGTTTGCGCTGCCCCATGGTGGTGACCAGCTCTTCGGTCTCCTCCAGGCGAGCCCTTGCGCCGAAAGAGACGCGCAAATCCAGCAGCGGGATGGAACGCCCGCGAAACGGCATCACCCCCCTGACGTCCCTGGGCATGTGGGGCATCAGGGTGCAGGCCGGTATGTCCATGACGGAGACCACCTCCAGACACGGAATGCCATAGCGGCCCCGATCAACGGTAAAGATCAGATATTCTGCATCGGTTGGAAAACGTGTCATGGCATGGCCCCCCGTACCGTGATGAATGATCGAGTGTCAACCTGCACCAACCACAGCAGCCGCAGCGGTTGGTTTGCTAATCCATTCCCTCCAGTGGCAGTTCTCCGGTAACGGATGGCAGCGGCTCTTCCCGGTACAGGGTGGAGCCGGCACCCTGACCGACAAAGCGGGCGCCGCTCAAAAAACCGTAAGGAAGCAGAGTGCCCCGGCCGGCACGCTGCCCCTGCCACTGGGTAAGATCGAGCAGTTCCTTCTGGCGTTTGCCGGAGTCCAGCAGAATGCCCTTTTCCGGGACGAAAGTGGTCAGGTCCACCAGGACCTCCTCCCTGGCAAGCCGTTGAATGCGTACCCCCTTGCCCCGTGGCATGACGGGAAATTCGTTCAGGGTGCACACCAGCAGCATGCGCGGTGTCATCGCGGCCACGGCCTGGCCCTGGACCGGCTGAATGTGCAGCAATTGATCACCGGGCTTGAAGGAGATCACCTGTTTGCCGGCCCGATAGTTGGAGATCAGATCGGCACCACGCACCCGGAAGCCCTGGGCAAGCCGGGTGGCCACAAAATATTCCCGATGTGCCTCCACCACCATGGCCCAGATGATCGGGTCGGGCCCTTCCATGTCGAACAGGACCGTCAACGGCTCGCCGAACCCTTTGCCGGGAGGCAGGCGATCAGCCAGGATGGAAAAAAGCTTGCCGGATTGGGAGACAAAGGAGAGGGTATCATTGGTGTAGGCCCTGACCGTCTGCAGCAGTTGATCCTCCCCCTTGAAACGCAGCTTGCTGATGTCCGGTTCTTCATATCCCCGAATCCCCTTGACCCATCCCTTGACGGAGAGGATCAGGGTGACGGGCTCCCTCGGCGTCATATCCTCTGGTTTTAATGTCGGTTCTTTCGGGGGAGCGGCCAGTTCGGTACGTCGCGGATCGGCAAATTCCGTGCGGGTCTTTTTCAATTCCGCCGCAATCGCCTGCCACAACAGATGCTCATCCGCCAGCAGGGCCTGCAACTGTCTGGCACGGGTCTCCTTTTCGGCGATCTCCCGGCGAATGTTCATCTCCTCCAGACGGCGCAGGGCGCGCAGCCGCAGATTCAGGACCGCATCCGCCTGTTCCTGATCCAGGGCAAAACGGGCCATCAGGACCGGTGCAGGCTCGTCATGCTCCTTGATGATGGCGATCACTTCGTCAATGTTGAGATGGACGATCCGATAAGCCGCCAGCAGGTGCAAGCGGGCGCCGATGCCGGCCAGTTCATGGCGGGCACGGCGGGTCCAGACGGTAAAGCGGTGGTCCAGCCAGGCACGCAACAACCCTTTCAGGTTCAAGACCTGGGGACGGGTGTCCGCCGTGATGACATTCAGGTTGACCGGGACCCGCACCTCCAGGTCCGTGTTCTTGAAGAGGTAGGCCATGACCAGTTCCGGGTCCAGACGGCTGGACTGGGGTTCCAGCACAATGCGCATCTCTGTATCGGACTCGTCGCGCACGTCGGCCAGGAAGGGGGATTGACGCGACAGAATCAACTGGGCAATCCGTTCGATCAGACGGGATTTGGAGACCTGGTAGGGAATTTCCGTGACCACCAACCGCCAGCCCCCGCGCGGCCCGCCTTTTTCGTAGGGCACCTCCTCCTTGTGCCAGCGGCCCCGCAGGCGCAGGGTGCCCCGCCCGGTCAAATAGACCTCCTCGCGCTCCGCCCGACTGGCCAGCAACACACCACCCGATGGAAAGTCGGGCCCCGGCAACAGGGTCATGAGCTCCGGCACGTCAACCTGGGGGTTGCGGATCAGGAGCAGGCAGGCGTCCAGAATCTCTCCCACGTTGTGGGGAGGGATGGCCGTGGACATGCCGACGGCAATGCCGGTGGAACCGTTGGCCAGCAGGTTGGGAAAACGGGCCGGCAGAACCCATGGTTCACGGGAGGAGCCATCATAGGTATCGATAAAATCGACTGTATCCTGGTCCAAATCCTCCAGGAGCGCACTGGCCACCCGGGTGAGGCGGGCCTCGGTGTAGCGCATGGCGGCGGCACTGTCTCCATCCACGTTGCCGAAATTGCCCTGGCCGTCCACCAGCGGGTAGCGAACGGCAAAGGTCTGGGCCAACCGGACCATGGCATCGTAGGAGGCCTGGTCGCCGTGGGGATGATATTTGCCGATGACATCACCCACCACCCGGGCCGATTTCTTGAACGGGGTGCCGGGGTCCAGATGGAGACCGCGCATGGCAAACAGGATGCGGCGATGAACCGGCTTCAACCCGTCGCGCACATCCGGCAGGGAACGACTGATAATGGTGGAGAGGGCATAGGCCAGATAACGGCTCTCCAGTTCCAGCCGGATCGGGGTCTCCTGGACATGCCCGGCCTCGGCCAGTGTCATGGCAGATCCTCGCCCCCTATGTCATCGCTTTCGATCTCCACCTCGGGGCCGGGGCGTCGGTTGCCATAGCCCTTGCCGCTGCCCTTGCCGCTTTTGGCGACAGGGGTGGTATAGGAGATCGACGGTCCGCTGCCGCCCGCGCTGCGATCCTTGGGAGGCAGGCCGGCGTTGGCCCGGAGTTGATCTTCCAGGTCATTCAGCATCGCCGGATTGTCCATGAGATATTTCTTGGCATTTTCCCGCCCCTGGCCGATTCGCTCTCCCCCTCTGGCATACCAGGCACCCGATTTTTCCACCAGCTTGGCCTCGACGGCGAGGTCGAGCACCTCCCCGGCCAATGAGATGCCGGTGCCGTAGTCGATGTCAAATTCGGCGCTGCGAAAGGGTGGCGCCATCTTGTTCTTGACCACCTTGACCTTGGTACGATTGCCGACAAACTCCTCCTTGTCCTTGAGGGCACCGATGCGACGGATATCCATGCGAATGGAGGCATAAAATTTGAGGGCATTGCCACCGGTGGTGGTCTCCGGGTTGCCGAAGGTGACGCCGATTTTCATGCGGATCTGGTTGATGAACAGGACGATGGCATTGGAGCGGGAGATGGAACCGGTCAGCTTGCGCAGGGCCTGAGACATCAACCGGGCGTGCAGACCGACATGGGAGTCACCCATGTCACCTTCAATCTCCGCCTTGGGGGTCAGGGCGGCCACCGAGTCCACCACCACCAGGTCCACGGCTCCCGAGCGGACCAGCATGTCGACAATTTCCAGGGCCTGCTCGCCGGTATCCGGTTGGGAGATGAGCAGTTGGTCCACATCCACGCCCAGATGGCGGGCATAGGCGGGGTCCATGGCATGTTCGGCATCGACGAAGGCGGCCACGCCACCCAGTTTCTGGGCCTCGGCGACCACATGCAGGGCCAGGGTGGTCTTGCCGGAGGATTCCGGCCCAAAAATTTCGATGACCCGCCCCCGGGGCAGCCCGCCGATGCCCAGAGCCATGTCCATGCCGAGGGAACCGGTGGAGATCACGGGAACCACCTGCACCGCATCCGGACTCATGCGCATGATGGAACCCTTGCCACATTGTCGTTCAATCTGGGCGATGGCGGCGTCCAGAGCTTTGGCCTTGTTGCTGTCCAGTGCCATGAGTGGTTCCTTTTCCCGAAAAAGAGTGATCGCCGTACAACGGCAGAACCTGTCCGGCTGTCCGCAGGATGGCGCTCGCATTTTAACCCAGACCGTGCCGGAGAGACTAGCAGATTTTTTCCGAACGAAACAGAGCGCAAAAAAGAACCTTTTGCCAATCTGCGAAAAAGTGCGTATCTTGTGGGGCAGCAGGTGACACGTTTACGGACAGCACGAAGGGGACAACCGTCTGTGGAAATTTCCGAACTCCTGGCCTTTGGCGTCAAGAATGGTGCGTCCGATTTGCACCTGTCAGCCGGCATCCCCCCCCTGATCCGCGTCGACGGTGATATTCGCCGCATCAATGTGCCGGTTTTGGAACACGATCAGGTCCGCGCGTTTGTCTATGACATCATGAACGACAAACAGCGCAAGGAATACGAAGAATTTCTGGAAACAGACTTCTCGTTTGAAATTCCTGGATTGGCCCGTTTTCGCGTCAATGCGTTCAACCAGAACCGGGGGGCGGCTGCGGTTTTTCGCACCATACCTTCGACCATTCTGACCCTGGAGCAGTTGGCCGCGCCGGCCATCTTCAAGGAGTTTGCCGAATTGCCCCGCGGGTTGGTGCTGGTGACCGGTCCCACGGGCTCCGGCAAGTCCACCACGCTGGCGGCCATGGTGGATCACAAAAACAGGACCGAATATGGCCATATCCTGACCCTGGAAGATCCCATCGAATTTGTTCATCAGCCGCAAAAATGTCTGATCAACCAGCGGGAGGTGCATCGCGATACCCGGAGTTTCGAGGCGGCCCTGCGCTCTGCCCTGCGTGAAGATCCCGATGTGATCCTGGTGGGGGAGATGCGGGATCTGGAAACCATTCGCCTGGCCCTGTCGGCCGCCGAGACCGGACATCTGGTGTTCGGCACCCTCCATACCACCTCAGCCGCCAAGACGATTGACCGGGTGGTGGATGTCTTTCCCGCCGCCGAAAAGGAGATGATCCGCACCATGCTGTCGGAATCGTTGCGGGCCGTGATTTCCCAAAACCTGCTGAAAAGAAAGGGGGGGGGGCGGGTGGCGGCCCATGAGATCATGGTGGGTACGCCGGCCATCCGCAATCTGATCCGGGAAAACAAGATTGCGCAAATGTATTCGTCCATTCAGACGGGACGAAAGATGGGAATGCAAACTTTGGAACAATGCTTGCAGGAGTTGGTGGCCGAGGGGCTGATCACCAGGGAGATGGCCCGCGACAAAGCCAATATCAAGGAATCTATCGTCTAATCCCGTTTTTGACCGGAAAAAAGAGATTTCATGAAAACAATGATGCACATCAAACAGGTCGGGTTCATGCGTTTCGCGGTGGTGCCGATGGTTTTGGCGGTCGGGCTGACGGGAATGGCGGCACCGGAAGCGGCTGAAGAGGGGGCTTGGCTGGATATGCGGCCCAAGCAGGGATCGTCTTTCCTGGAGGTGCCGGCGGCCGCCAACGGGGAGGCCGATCTGATCCGTGTGGGTTACATGCTGGCAGATGCCCTGGTGGCAGAGTTGCGCAAGAATCATCCGCCGCTTGGTCAGTATCAACCGCTGCTGGTGGCCACTTTTGTCAACCGGAGCAATCTGGACTTCAGTTCGGAGATGGGGCTGCTCATGGCGGATCATGTGTCGTCGCGCATGACCCAGCATGCCTACACCATCCTGGAACCCAAGATGCGCAAGGATTTTTCGATCCGCAAGGAACATGGAGAGTTCATGCTCTCCCGCGACATTGACAAGCTCTTCCTGGAAAACAAGGCCTATGCGGCGGTGGTCGGCAGCTATACGGAGTCCCGCAATTTTCTGGATTTTACGGTGAAGGTGGTCGAGATCAAGACCCGGCACACCTTGGCCTCGGTGGACTTGCGCTTGCCCCTGGGGGAGAATGCGCGGGATTTGTTGTTGAATCTGGGTGGTGGGTCGACGATGGAGGTGCTGGACAAATGAGTGGCCACGTGTTCAAGGTGTGGGGTCAGTGGGGACTGGTGCTGTTGAGTGGGGTGTGGCTGTCCGGGTGTTCCTCGATGCTGCCCCAACCGGGTTATCCCATGGTTTCCCAGCCGGTGGGAGAGCAGCGTCATCTTGGCCTGGAGGAGGCCAGCTATCTGGCCGCAGACAGCATGGTGGCACAGATCAGGGACAAGTTCCGCCCCCGCCAGACCATTCTGCCGGCCAGTTTTGTCGACGACAAAAATCTGGAACAATCCTCAGCCATGGGACGCATGTTGGCGCAGCAGGTCTCTGCCCGTTTTACGCAGGCCGGTTATTCGGTGATCGAGATCAAGCTGCGCAAGAGTGTACGGCTGGTCAAGGGTGAGGGGGAAGGACAGTTCCTGATGTCCCGCGAGTTGGAAAAAATTGCCGAGTTTCACAATGCCTCGGCGGTCCTGGTCGGCAGTTATGTCGTGACGCCCAGTCAGTTGTTTGTCAACACCCAGTTGGTGCAACTCAAAGGTGGTATTGTACTCGCTGCGCAGGATTACAAGATTCCCCTTACCCGCGAGCTGCGTGCCCTGCTGGAGCAGGGGACATAATCCCCGCGATGCATCGGCCTTGATCATCATTTCGTCCAACAGGGTGTCAAAACCCGCCGGCCTGTCTGCGGCGCACGCTAAGAGCGCCGTCGCGCCAGAAGCAACAGCAACGGTTGTTGGGGTGCACAGTGAAAATTCAATCTGCTAATGCCTCCGCCTGGCTGGGAATATTGCCGGTGGTGTTGTGGGGAATCCTGGTGACCGGGCAGGCTCAGGCTGGCGATGCGCCGGGCAAGCCGACTGGCAAGGAGGTTCCGCACGCGACCGAACCGGCCCGGCCGGTTGAAAAACTGGATGAACCGGTTGCATCGCCTGAACTGCAGGAGGCCAATCAAAAATTGCGTCAGGCCGCCGAGCATGGGAATGCCGAGGCCCAATTCGAGCTGGGCATGCGCTACGCCGAAGGCAAGGGGATGCCCAAGGATCTGGTCCAGGCCCACATGTGGATGAATCTGGCGGCCTCGCAGGGGAAGGAGTCCGCCATCCGCATGCATGATGAGCTGGCGCGGCGCATGACGCCTGCCCAGAACGCCCAGGCAGACGAGTTGTCCAACAAGTGGAAAGCCAGCCATCCATGATGCGGACGGCGCCGGTCGTTGTGTGTGGATTGGCCGCCCTGCTGATTGGCCAGGCGGTGATTGGCCAGGCAGCCGGTGGGGGTATGGATGGTCTGCACCATCTGGCAGAGCAGGGCAATGTGCAGGCCCAGCGCCGGTTGGGTCAGATGTATCATGACGGGCAGGGGGTACAACGAGATTACGCCCAGTCCATGCACTGGTTTCGTCTGGCGGCCGCGCAGGGTGACGCGGAAGCGCAGAACGGCGTGGGGACTCTGTATGACAATGGCAAGGGTGTTGCCAGGGATTATCAGGAGGCAGCCAGGTGGTTCCGTCTGGCCGCCGACCGGGGCCATGTCCTGGCACGGCGCAACCTGGGGTGGATGTACGAAAAAGGTCAGGGCTTTGCGCAGGATTACGTCATGGCGTACAAGTGGCAGTATCTGGCAGAGATGGCCCGCCTGGCCCGCCAGGGCGACGGGTCGCAAGAGGGGGTGGACCGTTGCCGGTTGTGCAATGCCCTGGCCAGGAAGATGACGGCGGACCAGGTGGCGCGGGCAAAAGAGCTGGCTCGGCACTGGCAACCCGGAGATCCATGACCCCGCTGCCACTCCCCGGTCCCTGTGGCGGGGCGACAAAGCAGGCGTCCACATCCTCGGCGGCACCACAGGCAATCTGCTCGATACAGAACAACGGTATCGGGAATCGAGGACCATGACCCTACAGTTTTTTGAACATCCCATCTTGAACTCACCCTACGCCTATCCGGCCCAGCATTGGGAACTGGACCCTGATGGGCAGCCAACGGGTGAGATTGCCGCCCAACGTCGCCCCTCCTCCTATGTGACCCCGGTTCCCAAACCCTCCAGACGCCGGGGCGGTCTCAAACAAGAGCCCACCCTCCTGTTCGACGCCATTTCCACCGCCGATCAGACATACGATACCAACGCCATTCTCAACAAAATCAGGAAGGATGTAGACGAATGGCGTCAGCTTCCTGAACCGACTCAATGGCTGGTGACCCCTGAGACGGCCAGATTGCTTCAGCATTGGCGGCATCATTCATTCCAAGGTATTCGACCTTTTTTCTGCCAGGTGGAGGCCGTAGAGACCGCCATCTGGTTGGCCGAGGTTGCCCCGAAAAAGGCCCGATGGGCCTTGGATCATATGCAAAGGGCCAATGCGTCAGCCAACCCGGAACTTTTCCGTATCGCTTTGAAGTTGGCCACCGGGGCGGGCAAGACCACGGTCATGGCCATGCTCATGGCCTGGCAGGTGGTCAATGCGGTACGACACCCCAGGAGCAGGCAATTCACCCGTGGTTTCCTGATCATCACCCCCGGCATCACCATCCGGGACCGCTTGCGGGTGCTGAAACCCAACGACCCGGACAGCTATTACCGGGGTCGGGAGCTGGTTCCCAACGACCTGCTGGCCGATTTGGAACGGGCTAAAATAATCATCACCAACTATCACGCCTTCAAGTTGCGGGAACGGATAGCCATCACCCCGGTCGGTCGTGCCCTGCTCCAGGGACGTGGCCCGGAACTGGATACGGTCGAGACGGAAGGACAGATGATCCAGCGGGTCATGCCCGAACTGATGGGCATGAAAAACATCCTGGTCATGAATGATGAAGCCCATCACTGCTATCGCGCCAAGCCGGACAGCAGCGATGAGGGTGAACTCAAAGGGGATGACCTGACCGAGGCCAAACAGAACAACGAAGCGGCCCGCCTCTGGATTACCGGCATCGAGGCCGTCAAGCGTATCCTCGGAGTTCCGGTGGTGTACGACCTTTCCGCCACCCCGTTCTTTCTGCGGGGTTCCGGGTATGCCGAAGGGACGCTGTTCCCCTGGACGGCGAGCGATTTTTCCCTGATGGATGCCATTGAGTGCGGCATCGTCAAATTGCCCAGGGTGCCGGTAGCCGACAATATTCCGGGGGGCGAGTCGCCCAAGTTTCGCAATCTCTGGGAATATATCGGCAAAAAAATGCCCAGGAAAGGGCGTGGAACCTCTGGCAAGACGCTGGACCCCCTCAGTCTGCCGACAGAACTGCAAACCGCTCTGGAAGCACTCTACGGCCACTATCAAAACACCTTTGCCATGTGGCAGGATGCGGGCGTTACGGTGCCGCCCGTCTTTATCGTGGTCTGCAACAACACTTCGACTTCCAAACTGGTCCACGATTATATCGCCGGTTTCAACCAGGAGGGGGAAGAGGGGCGGAGCACCTACAACGCTGGGCGATTGGAGTTGTTTCGGAATTATGACGAGTATGGCACCCGACTGCCCAGGCCGAGAACCCTGTTGATCGACAGTGCGCAGTTGGATTCCGGCGAAGCCCTGGATGCCGATTTTCGCACCATGGCCTCGGATGAGATCGACCGTTTTCGGAGGGAGATGGTTGCCCGCACGGGAGACCGGCAGGCCGCCGACAGCCTGAGCGATGCCGAGTTGCTGCGGGAGGTGATGAACACTGTAGGCAAACCGGGCCAACTGGGAGAATCCATCCGCTGTGTGGTCTCGGTCTCCATGCTGACGGAAGGAT
>JAMOAX010000043.1:0-20656 GCA_039908555.1 Magnetococcus sp. DMHC-8 | reverse complement strand
CCACCGGGGGAGATAATCTCCCCCGGACCCCCATGAATAATAACAGATTTTTGAGATGTGTATAACGGGATGGGTACAAGGAGCACCGGCATGGCAGACAATGACGCGGATGGTGATGTGGAAGGGGAGCTGTTGCGGCAACTGATCGAACGCATTGAGCGCCTGGAGGAGGAAAAGGCCGCCCTGGCGGACCATGTGCGGGGGGTGTATGCCGAGGCCAAGGCGGCCGGTTTTGATCCCAAAATCATCCGGAAAGTGGTCAGATTGCGCAAGATGGACCCTCGCGAGGTGGACGAAGAGGAGACCATGATCCAGATGTACAAGCGTGCCCTGGGGATGGAGTAGGGTGCCACCTGTACCGAGACCGTTGACCCTGATGCTGTTGCTGCCGTTGCTGGGGGTGGTGGCGATTGCCCTGTTGCCACCCCGGCATGCCCGCCATGCCCGTCCCATTGCCCTGGTGTGTGCCGGTGCGACCCTGGTGGTGGCGTGGGGGTTGTTGGCCGTGTTTGACCCCGCCTCGACCGCTGTACAATTGCTCGAACGCCAACCCTGGGTGGTCCAGGGAAGCTCCTCGTTTTTGTTGGGGGTGGACGGTTTTTCGCTGCCCATGTTGCTGCTGGCCACCTTGCTGGCTTTGGTGGCCTTGTTGGCGTCGGCCTCGATCCAGGAGCAACCCCGGGGGTTTTACCTGTTCATGCTCCTGCTGGAGATGGGCATGCTGGGTGTGTTCATGGCCCAGGATTGGTCCCTGTTTTACATTTTCTGGGAATTCACCCTGATCCCGCTGTTTTTCCTGATCAATCGCTGGGGCGGCGCCCGCCGCCAGCATGCGGCCCTCAATTTTGTCCTCTACACCATGGGCGGTTCGGTTTTTTTGCTGATCAGCCTGCTGCTGGGGTTTGATGCGGCCCGGGTGGACAATTTTGCCATGGCGGGCATGGCCTCCGGTTTGATGGCCGTGCCGGCCCGGACACAGGTGCTGATTTTTATCGGTTTTTTGCTGGGATTCGGGGTGAAGATGCCCGTCTTTCCCATCCATGGCTGGCTGCCCCTGGCCCACGTGGAGGCGCCCAGTCCGGTGAGCATTCTGCTCTCCGGGGTATTGCTCAAGATGGGTTCATACGGTTTGATCCGTGCGGCCGGCATGTTGCCCGAGGCTGTTCTGTACCTGCAGAGCGGCCTGATGGTTTTGGCCCTGTTTTCACTGCTCTACGGGGCCATACTGGCCTGGCGGCAGACCGATCTCAAGGCCATGGTGGCCTACTCTTCCATCAGCCACATGGGGGTGGTTCTGCTGGGGATTGCCTCCCTCAACATGGCGGGCCTGCTGGGGGCAGTGACCCAGATGGTGGCCCACGGCCTGTCGGCAGCGGCGCTGTTCCTGCTGGTGGGGCTGCTCTACCAGCGTACCCATACCCGCGAAGTGGGCGACTATGGTTCCCTGTTGCCGGAGACGCCACGTTTTGCCGTGCTGGTCGCCCTGGCCTTCATGGCCGCCGTCGGCATGCCGGGCACCATCGGGTTTATCGCCGAATGGCACGTCATCATCGGCGGATTTCAGCGTTGGGGCTGGCTGGCGTCGCTGCTCAGCCTGGGGATGATCATCAGCGCGGCCTATTCGGTACGGACCGTGGGTCAGTTGTGCGGCGGTCCAACCCGGGCCAGGGCAGTTCACTTGACCGACCTGACGTTGCTGGAAGGGATGACGGCTGGCCTGCTGATGATCTGGATAGTGTGGCTGGGTATGGCGCCTGCCCCCCTGTTGCAACTCATCAGCGGCACTGTGGGTCACTTTGTCACCCTCTTTGCGGGACATCCGCGATGAGCCCTGTGTGTACCGAGGCGCCGTTGCCGATGCGGCAACGCCTGCTGGACTGGGTGCATCACCTGGAACACCACCTGCCGGGCCAGGCCCCGCTGCGTGACTTCATCCACCACAATACCCTGCATGGTTTTCAGCACCTGCCCTTTGCCGAGGCGTTGCGGCAGGCCAAACGGGTGACCGGCATCCACGGTTATTGGCCGGCTGAGCAGTTCCGGGCCGCTTTTCGGCGGGGTCGCATCACCTGGCCGGATCTGGAGGAGGCGCTGCTGCGTCATCCGGAACTGGCGGCCGGGGAGGTGCTGGCCGAGTTGCCCCACGGGACCGTGCGTCGTCTGGATCTCTATCGGGTGGCCCTGCTGCATGATCTGCGTCCCCTGCAGGCCAGCCAGTTGGCATGGCAACGGACCGGACGGCGGGCTCTGTCCACCTGGCAGCCGGACCTGGACGAAACGGTCCGCCGGCAGTGGCTGGCCGCCGCGACCGGCGGGGAGGCGGAGGCCGTGGCCGACCTGTGGCGGGCCTGCCTGGCCGGGTTGGGGCTGACGGACGGCACGCCCCACCCGGAAGAACAACTGGACGATCTGCTGGACTTTTTCGTCCCGGATGCCGGGCATGGGGCCGACCTGGACGAGCGGCTGTTTTCCACCCTGGTGCGGGGGGAGGCCGACACCCTCATGGATCGCCTGTTGGCGCGTCTGGGACCGGAACTGACCCTGAGCGGCCTGCTGGCCGCCCTGACGGGGGAGGATCTGTTTGACGACGTCCGACCGCTGCTGCTGCGGCATGTGGCCGGTTATCTGGACCACGGTCTGGCGGCCTGGCCCTATCCGGATCGTGCGTTGGGCTTTTTTGCCGCCTGGCGCCGGCAGGCCATGCAGGATTGGTCCTTTCTGCCGGAAGAGTTGGTCAACTGGCGCGAGGAGATTGACAGCCTGGGGGATGACGCCGTGGAGGCGATCATGGCGCTGCTGTCACGCCTGGGCTTGCCGGAAAAGCAGTGGATGGCCTATCTGGAACGGTTGGCCCTGCGGCTGCCCGGCTGGTCCGGCATGATCATGTGGCGACACAGGCATCCCGGCTATGCCGGCTTGAGCCCGGAGCGGGTGGACGTGCTGGATTATCTGGCGGTCAGTCTGGTGCTGGAACGTCTCTACGCCATGCGTTTGTGCAGTCGCCTGTGGCAGGTGGAACCGCGTCTGGAGATGTTGCGGTGGTATTTTCGCAGCCACGGTGCCGAATTCCTGGTGCGCTGGTCGTTGTTCAATGATCCTTTGCCGGAACACATGGCTGCGTATGCTGGGCGCCTGTTGGCCCAACCTGACGACGATCCTCCCGACGAAGCGCACTGGTATGTCCTGGCGCGCATGCTGCGGATCGGGCGGCACGCCGCCGGTGGTCGGGGCGGGCACACCCCCCATGGTCATGCCTGGCCCCTGTTTTTGTTGGCCCAGCACCTGGGGGTGACGGCTCAGGCGTGGCGAACATGGAACACGGCGCAGGTGGAACGGGTGCTGGACGCTCTGGCGTGTCTGGATGAGGACCGGGCCGGCCTGATCTGGCTGCAGGCCTACGAAAGTCACTATCGTCACCAGGTTTTTAACGCCATCGTGCAAAACCAGGGGCGCGGGCGCTGGGCCCGGCGGGATCGCCGTCCTGCTGCCCAGCTCATTTTTTGCATGGATGAACGGGAGGAGGGGTTTCGCCGCCACTTGGAAGAGCTTGATCCCCGCCTGGAAACCCTGGGTGCCGCCGGTTTTTTTGGGGTGCCGATCCATTGGCAGGGGTTGGATGATCCCGGTTATGCCGCTCTCTGCCCGGTGGTGGTGACCCCCGCGCACCGGGTGCGCGAGGAACCCCTGGCGGAGGCCGAACCGTTGCACCGTGCCCATGTGACGCGCCGGCAATACCGTCAGTTGCTGCGGGAACAGTTGCATCAGGGGACCCGGCTGGGTCTGTTCCGACCGGTGTTGTGGACGCTGCTGGCCGCCCCCTGGGCGGTGCTGCTGCTGCTGGGCAAGCTGTTGGCGCCGTTGACGACGGGCGGACTGGTGGTGCGCCTGCGCGACTGGTTTGACCGGTCGGTGCCGACCCGCCTGACCCTGACGGCGCCGGCGGATGCCCCCCCGGCGACCGTGGCGCAGCCCCGCATCGGGTTGACCGACGGGGAACAGGCCGACCGGGTGGAGGGATTGTTGCGCACCATCGGCCTGACCGACCGGTTGGCCCCGCTGGTGGTCGTGATGGGCCACGGTTCCCTGAGCCAGAACAACCCCCATCTGGCCGCCTATGACTGCGGGGCCTGCAGCGGTCGGCACGGCGGTCCCAATGCCCGGGTGTTTGCCGCCATGGCCAACCGCCCGGCGGTGCGGGAGGTGTTGCGGTCGAGGGGGATCGACATTCCGGACGATACCTGGTTTTTGGGGGCGGAGCACAATACCGGCAGCGAGGCGATCACCTGGTTTGACCTGGCCCTGCTGCCCGGGTCGCAGCGGGACGCCCTGACCCGGTTGCAGGCCCAACTGGCGCAGGCTCAGGCCGGTTCGGCCCACGAGCGGAGCCGGCGACTGGCCTCCGCACCCCGGCAGCCCACCCCGGCCCAGGCACTGGCCCATGTGGCAGGCCGCACCCATGATTTCAGCCAGGCCCGCCCGGAACTGGGGCATGTCACCAACGCGGTGGCCCTGATCGGGCGGCGTGCGGTGGTACAGGGGCTCTTTTTTGATCGCCGCATGTTTCTCATCTCCTATGATCCCACCCAGGACCCGGAGGGACGGATTGCGGAAAACATTCTCCTGGCAGCCGGTCCGGTGGGGGCCGGCATCAGCCTGGAATACTATTTTTCCACGGTGGACAATGACCGGTTTGGCTGCGGTTCCAAGATCATGCACAATGTGACCGGCCTGCTGGGGGTGATGGACGGGGCGGCTTCGGATCTGCGCACCGGTCTGCCCAAACAGATGATTGAGATCCACGAGGCCATGCGGTTGCTGGTGATCGTGGAGCAGACGCCGGCGGTGTTGACCCGCATCCATGCTCGCCAGCCGGCCATTCGCGAACTGGTGGACAACGCCTGGATCACCCTGGCCGCCAAGGAGCCGGCCAGCGAGCGGCTGCATCTGTTCCGACCGGGGGAGGGATGGGTGTTGTGGGCGGGACCGCTGCAACCCCTGGAGACGGTGGCGCGCTCGGCGGATTGGTACAGCGGTCACGACGGTCCCCTGCCGCCGGTCTTCATTGCCCAGTCGGCGGAGGTGGAGTGTCATGGTTGAACGGTGGATATGGCTGGTGCCCCTGCTGCCCGCCCTGGCCGCCGCCTGGACAGGCGTCGGTCTGCTGGGGGGGTGGAACCGGGGCGAGGCGGGGGAACCGGCCACAGCCCGCCTGGCCTCCTGGTCGGTCGGACTGGCGCTGGGGGTGTTGCTGCTGATCGATGCCCAGGGCCTGCTGACCGGCGCCACCCCCGGTTCCATCCGGCTGTGCTCCTGGATGGAGACCAGTGGCTATCGGGTGATGATCAGCTTCACCCTGGACCGGTTGGGGTTGGCCATGGCCACCCTGGCGGCCCTGCTGGCCTGGCTGGCCGTCCGTTTTTCCATCCATTATCTCCATCGGGAGGCCGGATTTCAGCGTTTTTTTGCCTTGTTGAACCTGTTCATTGCCGCCTTGCTGCTGTTTCTCCTGTCCGGCAATGCCGTGCTGGCCTTTGTCGGCTGGGAGATGATGGGACTGACCTCCTATCTGCTGATCGGCTATGCCGTCGAGCGCAGCACGGCTACCCGCCATGCCACCCGGGTGCTGGTCACCAACCGCCTGGGGGATGCCGGTTTTACGGTTGCCCTGCTCCTTTCTTTTACGTGGCTGGGGGGGAGTGAGTGGACCGATATCCGGGGGGGCTTCGCCCTGCTCGATTCATTCCAAATGGGTATCCTGCTCGGTGGTTTTGTGCTGGCCGCCCTGGTCAAATCGGCCCAGGTGCCGTTTGCGGCCTGGCTGGGCCGTTCCCTGGAAGGGCCCACGCCTTCCAGTGCCCTTTTTTACGGCGCCTTGATGGTCCATGCCGGGGTCTATCTGCTGCTGCGTCTGGAACAGGTGCTGCGTCACTCTCCGGTGTTGATGGTCGTGCTGATGCTGTTGGGGGGGGCTGACCGCCCTGTATGGCCTGCTGGTCGGATTGGTGCAGACCGATGTCAAAAGCGCCCTGATCAGCGGGACGCAAACCCAGGTGGGGTTGATGTTTTTGACCTGCGGCCTGGGTTGGTTTGAACTGGCGGCCTGGCATCTGGCTGCCCATGCGGGTTGGCGGGCCTATCAACTGCTCAGCGCGCCGGCCTACATGCATTTGCTGGACGGGTTTACCACGCCCGTCCGGGCCGGCCTGCAGCGGCATCGTGGCCTGTTTGCCGCCGCCCTGGCGCGTTTCTGGCTGGACCCCCTGACCGACCTGCTGATCACCCGTCCCAGCCAGGCCATGGCCCGGGATCTCCAGAGTCTGGATGACCGTCTGGTCAATCGCCTCATGGGTGATGGTGCCATGGAGCAGCTCCTGTTTGGTCAGTCGCAGCCGATGCCCCGGTCGGGGGCACCGTTGGTGACCGGCCGTGGTCTGCCGGGTGCCCTGCTGGAACAACTGGCCCAACGGGTACAGTGGGTGGAGGAGCGCATCTTGAGCATGGGTGGGGCCGGCATGGTCGAGACGGTGGCCGGTCTGGGCAGCTACCTGCTGCGGATCGACCGGTTGCTGGGTGAGCCGCGTTATCTGGTATTGATGATTGTGTTAACCTTTGTGGCGGTTTTATGATGGATCGATGACCGAGATTCCCTGGACCGAACAGAGCAGTTGGCCCGTGCTGGCCTGGTTGCAATGGTTTCCCGTGGGGGCGGCGGTCGTGGTGGCCCGTATCCGCCATGATCGCACCGTCTTTTGGGTGGGCATGGGGCTGGCTGCCCTGGAACTGGCGGGTGCCATTCATTTGTACCGTCTGTTCGATCCCACCCGTTCCGATTTTCAATTGGCAGAACACTATGCCCTGCCGGGTCCCTTCTCCTACCATGTGGCGGCGGATGGCATGACGGTGCTCTTCATGCTGTTGACGGCCTTGCTCTCCCTGCTGGCGATTCCCTACGGTTGGGTCAGGCCGTTCCGGCCCCAGCACCGTTTTCTGGCCATCCTGTTCTGCGGTGAGGCGGCCCTGATGAGCCAGTTTGCCACCCTGGACCTGCTGTGGTTTGTGCTGTTTTCGGTGGTGCAGCTTGGTCTGGCCGGCTATCTCATGCACCTGTGGTCGGCCTCCCCGGATGAGGGGCTTTCTCTCACCCGGTTTTTTCAATTCATGGGGGTCGGGTTTTTGTTGTTGGCGCTGGGCACCCTGCTGTTGGGTTGGTCGCATCTGGATGCCACGGGCGTGTGGAGCTTCGACCTGCTGCGACTGCGCACCACGCCACCGCCAGCTGCCTTGCAAACGGTGGTGTTCTTCCTGATTTTTTATGGGTTGGGCATTCGCATTCCCCTGTTTCCCCTGCATGGCTGGTTGCCCATGGTGGCGGAACGGGGGACGGTGGTGCTGGCGCTGGTCTTTTTGCTGGGGGTCAAGACCGGTTTTTACGGCATGCTGCGTTTTTTGTTTCCCCTGCTGCCGGTGCCGGTGCACCGCTGGCAGTTGGCCGTCGTGCTGATTGCCACCGTTGGTGTTTTTTATGCGGCCTGGCTTGCCACGATGCAACAAAATCTGCGGCGGATGATGGCCTATGCCGTGATCAGTCATACCGATATTTTGTTGATTGGCCTGTTCAGTCTGCAGGCCCACGCTTTTCAGGGCAGCATCCTGTTGATCTGCAACTTCGGGTTGGCGACGGCGACCCTCTTTTTCATGATCGGCCTGATCAATCGGCGGACCAAGACCGTGCTGCTCTCCCGTCTGGGGGGATTGCTGGGGCGCGTGCCCTCGATTGGCATGGCCTTTTTTGTGGCCGGTCTCTCCATTGTGGCCATGCCCGGCACCCCCGGTTTTGACGCGGCCCATCTGTTGATGGAGTCGGCCATGCGCCGGTTCGGGGCCCTGATCACCATTGCCGCCGCCCTGGGCAACGTGGCCTCGGCGGGCTTTTTGTTGTGGTCGTTTCAGCGTATTTTTCTCTCTCCGCCCGGGGCGCGGCCGGCCTTCGTTCAGTCGGTGGAGCCTGCCAACGGGTTGGAGAACATGCTGGCGGTGATCCTGATCGGTTTGCAGTTGACCGCCGGTTTTTTCTCGGCGCCCTGGCTGCACCTGGTGGACCGGACCGCCCAGACGATGGCGGCCCCGTATGCCGTCTATCTCGATGACCTGCAGACGAGGCGCGAGTGATGGACGACCCGATGGCTGTTGTGACTGCCTGGCCCCTGCTGAGTCTGCTGGTTTTTTGGCCGCCGATGGCGGCGGCCATGCTGTGGTTGTGGCCGGCGCACCAGGCCCGCCGGTTGGCGACGGGGGCGGCAGTGGTGGAACTGGTGCTGGCCGGGGAGGTGGTCCGGGGGCTCAATCCGGCCCAGGCGGGTTTCCAATGGCTGGAACAGGCTGCCTGGCTGCCCACGGTGAATGCCCACTATCTGCTGGGTGTGGATGGTCTGTCGGTACTCTTTCTGCCTGCTTCGGCCCTGCTGTTTCTGGCCATGACGCTGGCCAGTGAGCTGCAGTCCATGCCCCGGTTGTATTGTGCCCTGCTGCTGCTCCTGGAGGGAATGACCATGGGCATTTTTTGTGCCCTGGATACGGTGCTCTTTTTCCTGTTCTGGGAGTTGACCCTCGTTCCCATCTACTTTCTGGTCAGTCTGTGGGGAGTCGGTCCGCAGCGCCGCTTTGCCGCCACCCGATACACCCTGCTGATGCTGGCCGGTGGTGTGGTGCTGTTGTTCGGTTTTTTGCTGGTGGCGCTGGAACAGGCGGCACTGCGGGCCGGTCCGGGCGGGTTGGTTGTGCCGGCGATGCTGGTGTTTGATCTGCCCACCCTGCTGGCCAATCCCCTGCCGGTGGACCGGCAATGGCCCATCCTGCTGCTGTTGGTGCTCGGTTTTGCGATCAAGATTCCGGTGGTGCCCTTCCATGTCTGGTTGCCCACCCTGGCGATGGAAGGACCGGTGGCGGTGGTGGCGATGATGACCGGTCTCAAGCTGGGGGCTTACGGTCTGCTCCGATTTGCCCTGCCTTTGGTCCCCCATGCCGCTCGGGAATGGTCCTGGTTGCTGGCAGGGATGGGGGTGGTGGGTCTCTTTTACGGGGGATTGGCCGCCCTGGCACAGACCAATCTGCGACGTTTGTTGGCCTTTGCCAGCATCAGTCATGTGGGGCTGGTGTTGCTGGGCCTCTCCACCCTGACGGTGCAGGGGGTGCAGGGGGCGGTATTGCAATTGCTCAATTTTACGGTCATTGCCGGGGGATTGTTCCTGCTGGCCGGTTTTATCCGGCAGCGCACTGCCTCCACCGAATGGCGGCATCTGGGGGGACTGGTGCGCGCCATGCCTGCGGCCACCACGTTTTTTCTGCTGTTTGGCCTGGCCAGTCTGGGGGTTCCCCTGACCTCCGGCTTTCCAGCCGAGCAGTTGATCCTGCTGGGGACCATCACCGCCCACAAGGGGGCAGCCCTGGCGGCCATCGGTGGGCAAATTCTGGGGGCCGCTTATTTCCTGCACTATTATCGTCGGGCTTTTCTGGGACCGGTCACCAGTCGCGCGGTGGCCGAGGCTGCGGACTTGCAACCCCGGGAATGGCTGGTGGTGCTGCTGTTGGCACTGCCGGTGCTGGTGCTGGGTCTGTATCCCCAATGGTTGCTCCATATGACACAAACTCCCGTTTTGACATGGCTGGCCCGTTTTCAGGGTATTGCCCAATAAGGCCTTGATCATCGTTTCGTCCAACAGGGTGTCAAAATCCGCCAGCCTGCCTGCGGCACATGCTGAGGATGCCGAAGCAAAAACCGCTTCGGCTTTCTTCTAAAATCAACAGCAACAGCAAAATCCCAGGGCTCTGCCCTGGACCCGCCAGGGGGGTGACCCCCCTGGACCCGCAATCCCGGCACGGTTCCCTGGTGTGAGCATGGACGAAACGATGAGCCAGGCCGACGACCCAGGCCAGGTCGACATCCAGGCCGGTTGGCTGGTGATGATCGCAAAAAAAATCTTTTTTTTTTTTAATTGTCTGTTATGATTGCCCCGGATTTGCGCTTTTTGTCGTGAGCAACGAGATGACCAGGCGAGCCGATTTTGAAAAGCTGATCCTGCTTGCCCGTGCGAACACGTGGCTGGACCAGGAATCGATCGCCCTGGTGGCGGTGGATGACCGGGTCGGGTCCACGCCGGGTGGCTGTCCGGGCCGACCGGCCTGCGGCGTGACCGTACCGGTCAGGGGCAGGGGCAGGGTGCGGCGGGTGGTGCCCTGGCGGCCCGATACGGAAGAGGGTGATCCTGCCCGTTTGTTGCAGGAACCGAACGTGGTGCAACGATCCCGCTGGCCGGTCGGGTCGGTCGATGCGGGGCTGTGTGGCCCGGATGGCGGTTGGTCCGATCAGGATGACGCGGATCTCCTTGACTGGCAGCGTGTGGAACTGGTTGCCGGTGCGACGGTCGGAGATGTGTCGTCCAGTCGGACCGGGTCGGCCGGCGAGGAGATCCGGGTACGCCTGACCCTGCCTGTCCGAGTGCCGGGTCCGACACCGGCCCGGTTGGTAGCAGCACCGATGGTGGAATCGGGGTCGGTACCGGTTGCGGCCCGGTCGGCTGTTGCCTGGTCAGAGGCCGAGGCGGATTGGTTGGCACTGAACGGAGCGGCAGAGTCGGCGGCCGTATCGGCTTCCCCGGTGGTATCTGTTCCCGATGTGGTGCCGGAGGTTGTCCCGGTCGCGCCGGTTGTGCCGGAGGTCTCGCCTGTCCCGGTGACCGCTCCTGTTGGCACGGCAGCGCCGCTGTCGCCCGCCGGTCTGGCCGTCAGGCTGCCCGGGTTGCTGGCCGGTCTGCCGCCCTGTCCTGTCGAGGAGCGGTCGGAGCGGGTGATTGTGCCGGTGGAAAAATTGTTCAGTGGCCTTTCCCATGCGTTGGGCGATGCCGTGGAGCTGGTGGTTGGTCGACGGCCAGCCAAAAGAGGGAGGTGAGCATGATCAGCCAGAGTAACGAACGGGCTTTGTTGCTGGGAATCGACTTCGGGACGGCCCGGACGGCGGTGATGAGCAACCGCAAACACAGGGGCATGTTGCAGACCGTGGTGGGCTATCCCCGGGATATCATCGGGGTCAAGCTGCTCAACCGGACCCAGGTGGTCGGTGATGAGGCCATTGAGCGGCGCTCGTTTCTCGATCTCTTTTATCCTCTGGAAGAGGGCGTCCTGAAAGAGGCCAACGAGCGGGATCTGGAGGCAGGCCGGGATGTGTTGAAGCAGGCCATTGCGATGGCCGAGCCCAGGGCGGGGGAGCGGATCTGTGGCATCATCGGCGTACCGGCCCGGGCCTCCGTGGCCAACAAGGGGCAGTTGCTGCGGATTGCCCAGGGCTTGATGGATGTCTGCATGGCGGTCTCCGAACCGTTCATGGTGGCCTATGGTCTCTCCCGACTGCTCAACACCCTGATCGTGGATGTGGGGGCCGGGACGATTGACCTGTGTGCCATGAAGGGGGCCATCCCCAGGGCGGACAGCCAACTCAGCATCATGAAGGGTGGCAACCAGTTGGACCACCTGCTGGCCACGGCCATCCGTGATGCCTATGCCGGGGTGCAGATCGACCATCATCTGGCCCGGGTGTTGAAAGAGCGGCACGCCTTTGTCGGTCCGCCCCAGGGGGAGGTGATCGTGCCTTTGCGGGTGAATGGTCGCCCGGTGGACCTGGACATTACCGAGGCCCTGCGCGTCACCTGCGAGACCATTGTGCCGGACATGGTGGAAAACCTCAAACGGCTGATTCTGGTCTATTCCCCGGAGTGCCAGGCGGAGGCGTTGGCCAACATTGTCCTGGCCGGGGGCGGTTCCCGTATTCGGGGCCTGGGCGCCATGCTTGAACAGCATTTGCAGGAGTATGGTGATGTGCGTGTCACCGTGGTGGCGGACCCGGACTACAGCGGCGCCCATGGGGCGTTGAAGCTGGCCATGGAGCTGCCGCCGGAATATTGGGGTCAGATCGGCGAACTGGTTGAGGCGTGACCCGTATGGCCCATTCAATCTTCAGATCGGCAAAGGGAGAGTCGTGATGCGTGACACAGCGGTGCTGCAGCGGGAGGCCGGTTGGTCCACCCGGGTATTGGCGGCCATGAGTTATCTGGGGGTGCTCAGTCTGGTGCCTTTGGTGATGAACCGGAATGATTCGTACGTGCAGTTTCACGCCCGCCAGGGTGTGATTTTGTGGATGTGGGAGGTGCTGGCCATCTACACCCTGTTGGTGCCGGCGGTGGGGCAGTTGTTTTTCCGGGTTTCCTCGCTCATTTGTCTGATTTTGTCGGTGGTGGGGGTGTTGTCGGTGTTGTTGGGGCGGGCCTGGAAGTTTCCGCTGATTGGTGATTGGGCGGCCCGGCTGTAACGGGGCTCAGCAACCTGGTTTTGGTATTTTGAGGAGGATGTGGTATGGCCGTTGAGACATTGATGTTCAAGCTGGAAGGGGTGAAACAGGCAACCGAGGTCTCCTCCCTGGTGGGCAAGACCTTCACAGTGGGCAAGGTGACGGGTGCCGGCAACGGCCTGGGCAACGGTTTGTTCAAATGGTTGTTTCTGGTGCCGAGCGGCGAGGCGGCGGGCAACACGGTGGCCTTGAAGATTGAGGGTGGGCGGCAGGTGGCCCATCTGGCCGGTTTGACCGGGAAGACGGTGACGGTGGGCCATGCTCCGGCTGTGGTAGGCGGGGTGGGCAACTGGCTGGTATTGCATTCCGGTGCGGGTGCGGTGGCGACCGCCGGTGCTGTGGGTACGGCGGGTGTGGTGGCCAAGGGGGATGCCGGTGCCAAAATGTTGCTGATGCAGTTGGAAGGCACGCAGCAGACGGCGCAGATGAAGACCCTGGCCGGCAAGACCTTCACGGTGATTCCCTCGCCCATGGTGGGTGGCAATGCCAAGGGTTGGCTGTTCATGAAGCCGGTGGGTGGGGCTGGCGTGGCGGGCAAGGATCTGGTGGCGTTGCAGGTGCAGGGTGGCACGCAGGCCAATCTGTCCGGTCTGATCGGCAAGAGTTTTACGTTGGGCAAGGCGCCTTTGGCGACCGGCAATGTGGCCGGCAGTTGGATTGTATTGCAGCCGGCTGGCGGGGCGGTGGCCAAGGGTGCGGCGACCGGGGCGGCGGTGGCGGCCAAGGGGGGTGGCGCTTTTGCCCTGCCGCCGCTGGATGGCTGGGAGGAGTTGGGTGCCGTCAAGGGGACCGGGACGGCCAAAGTGGCGGCTGCCCTGCAGGGGGGCGGGGTGGTCTCCGCGGCCAAGCCGGTGGCGGGCAAGGCGTTGGCGGGCACCGGGTCAGTGGGAGGGGGTGCGGTGGCAGCCGCTGCCAAGGGCGGCACCATCTGGAACGGTACCGGGATGAGTCTTGGCCTGGGGATGGGCCTGGGGCCGTGGGGGCCGGTGTTGCTGGCCGGTGTGCTGGTGGCGGCCGGTTATGGCACCTATCGCTATTATCGCAATCGGCAGGAACTGGAGGCCGAAGGCGAACTGGTGGAGGCCGGCTGATCGGGCAGAGGCTACACAGTAAAACTGTTGCGGGTCCAGGGGGGTCACCCCCCTGGCGGGTCCAGGGCAGCGCCCTGGGGTTTTGCTGTTACTGTTGCTTTTAAAGAAGCCGCAGCCGCTTTTTGCTGCGGCGCCTCTCAGCATGCGCCGCAGGCAGGCTGTGGTACCAGGATGGGTTTGAGATTGCCTGCGGCGCGTGTTGGGCGCGCTGCGCCGACGCAAACACCGCGTCGGCTTGTTGCAAAATCGCGCCAAAAGGCAACAGCAAAGTCCCAGGGCGCTGCCCTGGACCCGCCAGGGGAGATAATCTCCCCTGGACCCCATAGGACTTCACCTGTTAGTTGAGCCTTGTTACCCCACTACGGTCCCTCCGTTTTGCCAACCCCGAATGCCAGCCAATCCACCTGTATCTCTTCCAGTCGCACGTCGGAACGGGTTTCCAGGACCAGCGTGAATCCCTGGGCGTCCATCTCCTCCGGACGGGTCTGCAGACGGATCTTGTCGCCCGGCAGATCCAGCAGCGTGATGCCGAGCATGACCTTCGGAGTCTGGGCAAACGGGTGCGCAAAGGCGATGCGCTGCCGGTATTGCCGCACGCGGGCAAACAGATCGGTCAGTTTCCAGTCCGCATCACCCTTCCTGACCACCACCGTGCCGTTTTCCAGCCGGACCGGTCGGCTGGTCAGGCGGTCCAGACGGCTTTCCAACTCTGCCAGTCCGGGCAATGGATCGGCCGGCTGCACCAGACGCTGCAGCCGTTCTTCCAATATCGCGACCCGTTCCGCCAGGGGTGCCAGCCGTGCGTCCAGCCACCTGTCGCGTTCGCCGTCGACCATGGCCGGGCGGTCCGGCGAGGAGGGCAGGACCGGGAGCAGTCCGGTTCCCTCCCAGGTCTGCACGGCCACGATGATCAATCCCCCCAGCAACAACAGCAATATGATGAAGAAGGTTTTCATGACAGCATGGACCTGCCCCGGGCCGAGGTCAGGCGGTCCAGCCACTGATGCCAGGCCGTCTGTTTCAGGGGGACCATGCGCTGCTGAAAGTCGATAAAATCCAGATCCGGCTGCAGTTCTTCCCAGGCGGTCACGTGGCGTTGCAATGCTGCCAGATCCCCTGCCGGCCTGCTCTGCTTGCAACAGAGGATGATTTCATTGTGGGAGGGGGCCGCCACCGGGAGGCGAAAGATGGCGTCGGGAAAACAGTCACCGATATGGGCAATAATGTGCGGATAGAGATCGGCCTCCGCCCGGTTGACATTGAAGGCCAGTATCCCATGATCGGTCAGCAATGGGTACATTTTCAGGAACAGACGACTGGCATAGACCGTGGGGGACATGCCATCATGGTCGAAGGCATCCACCAGGATCAAATCGTACAAGGGCGGTTGACCCGCCCTGGCGGTGACAAACGCTTCGCCGTCGGCACAATGCAGGGTCAGGCGGTCGTCGACGGGCAGGAAAAAAAATTGCCGGGCCACGGTGGCCATGACCGGGTTGGCATCCACGACCTCGAGGCGGCACGCCGGGAAATGGTACAAAAAAAATTTGGCCAGCGAACCGCCACCCAGGCCGATCATGAAAATATGGCGGGGGTGGTTGTTGAACAGCAGACAGGCCAGCATGTGTCGGGTGTATGGCAGGACGAGCCACAGGGGATGTGCCAATGACATCCGGCTTTGGGTCATGTGATTGTCAAAGTACAAAGAACGGTATTCCCCTTCGTCGACGACCACCATGGTGCGGCCCAGCCAGTCGCACTGGAACAGCACCTGACAAGTGGTTGATGTGATAGTCATTTTCCTGATCCGTGCGCTCTTTTTTTGGTCAAAGGGACGAAACCGGCAAGGTATGTATCGACTTTTTGGCCTGTCAAGGCTATCATGGCCCGGTTGTGGGGCAGACTGATCATCCGCATTCACCCTATTTTTGGAGCAACCGATGGCAAACAAAGAGAATAAAGGGCGTCAGAAAGCGACCAGGCCAGGCCAGAAGGAGAAACAGAAAAAGGCGGACCCCAAAAAACCGGCCAAACGGACCGTCACCTCGTCAATGCGACGCATCCAGGATCTGGAGGGGCAGGTCAAGGCGTTGCGCAAGCGTATCAACATGCAGTTGCAACAACTGTCCGACCGCAACGCCGCCTTGTTGCGACGGACCAATGAATACATGCGCATTTCCTCCGATCGTCATGTGGGCATGATCCACCGGACGGAAAGCCAGATGAAACAGTTGTCCGACCGCAATACCGCCCTTCTCAAAAAGACGGACAATCAGTTGCGACAGTTGTCGGACCGGAATGCCGCCCTGTTGCGCAAGACGGGCGAGCAACTGGAACAGTTGTCGGACCGGAATGCCGCGATGTTGCGCAAAATGGGCTCAGCCCGGGATGCGAAAACCCCGTCCTGATCCTGACCACACAAAGCACCCTGCCCATGCTAACCGAAGCACAACCCGCCTGTCCAGCGTCATTGCACCACAGGCGGGGATTCCCGCGACCGGGCTGCATGGAACTGACTGGTTCTGCAAAAACGGCTGCGGGTCCAGGGGGGTCACCCCCCTGGCGGGTCCAGGGCAGCGCCCTGGGACTTTGCTGTTGCTTTTAAAAAACAGCCGAAGCCGGTTTTTGCTTCGGCGCTTTACAGCATGCGCCGCAGGCAATCTGGCGGTATTGAGGCGGCATGCACCCGTCAAAGCAGGTGGGGGGTCATTTTTCAGATGACAAAATGTGCCGTCATCTATATGATCTTGACAAAGTATGTTGAGCCGGAACCGAACCAAGTCCATCCGGGCGCTGTCATGGGTTGATGCAACATGAGATGTAAGATTACCAGTATCATCGAGCACGATGTGGTCACCATTGACCAGTACCGGACGGTTTCCGAGAGCGTGGGAATCATGGCGGATCGCGGCGTGGGTTCGATTGTGGTGACCGGCAAAGGGCGGGTCGTGGGGTATTTTACCGAGCGGGATCTTCTGACCCGGGTGGTCGGTCGGAAACGCAACCCGGAAACAACGCTGATGCGGGATGTGATGACGACTGAACTGGTCAAGGTGCCCCATGATGCCTCCTGTCACGACTGCCTGGACCGGATGCGGGAAAATGGCACCCGACATCTGCTGGTCTATCAGGACAGCCTGTTTGTGGGTGTCATCTCCCTGCGCGCCCTGGCGGATCAGATGACACAAGGGCGCGGTCGCCAGGATTGGATGGTCAATGTGGTGGGCGGGGTGGTGTTTCTGGTGATTCTGGGTGTCATCGGTTTGCTGGTCTACCTGGTTCCGGACATGCTGGCCATCGCCAAACGGTTGACCCCGTGACGGGATGTCCGGGCGGTGCCGTCAGCACTGCACCCAGGGCAACCCCCGGAACCGCCAGCCGTTGACGCTGCTGCGGTGGTGGTGGATGTCCCGGTCTCCCTCAAAGCCCTCCAGCACGTGATAGACATGCAGAAATCCCTCCCGTATCAAGGCGTTGCCCGCATCGATGGACCGGTGCCCGGAACGGCAGATCAAAATGACGGGCTGATCCTTGCGGACCACGTGGGAGATCTCCTTGATGAAATGCGGATTCAGCTCAAAATCGGGTGCGTCCTGCCAGGGAATGTTGATGGCGCCCTGGGGATTGCCGACGAAAAAAAATTCCATTTCTGAACGGATGTCCACAAAGACGACCCCCGGGGTTGGCAGCATGGCAAACGCTTCGGTCGGCAGGAGGTGGTGCAACCCGGGGTGCGCGGGGCTGTGGGGTGCCGAGGGGAGGACAGGGGGAAGGGGCTGAATCGCCGGATCTGTACACGTGCTCTGTGTCATTTTGCCTCCATGGGTGCTATGCTGGTGTGGGTAGTGGGTTTGGCCTGCGGCGTGGCGGGCCGTCCCGCCACCAACGGTCCACTCTACTCCAAAACGGGGCCCGAGTTAAGTGGTGATGATGGTCTTGTTGCACTGCGCGTGTTGTGATGGTCGATGAACTGGTTTAGACCCGGACAGAAAATCCACCGCATCGCCCAGGTTGTCTCCCTGGCCTGGTGGCGACGCCGGAAAAAGGCCGCCGTGCCGAGTGATCAGCAGGGACGGTTGCGTGCGCGCCATAAACCGTTTGCCCACAAGCTGGACGGCAGTCAGGGGCCGAAACCTTCGGTGCGGGATGCCCTGACGCCGCGGCGTGGCGCGACCTCTTCCGACCCCCGGTGGGGTATGCGGGTGCGGGAGATGTTGACCGGTCTGACGGAAGGGGTGCTGCTGCGGGTGGTGGCTCTGTTGATCATCCTGAAAAATGTGGTGGGTTTTTGGCGGGATTTGTGGCTCAGTGGTCAGGAGTTGCTGGCCCGGTGGCTGTTGCCGGCTCCAGTCAACCTGGAATCGTTCGCCGAGGAGGTTCAGGCCGGGCGCCTGAAGAGCGGGTGTCATCTGCCAGAGCGGGGACCCAACTGGGAGAGGCCGGAGCCTGATCCCGCCGCCCTGACCGGTGCCCTGGTCCATCCTGTCGGTCTGCGCGAGGAGGTTGAGCGGGTCAAGATGTCCATCCTGGATACCGAGGAGGAGGACCTGCCGGACGATTTGCTGGAAGATCAGGCCGGGGCGCTGCGTTCGCGGTTGGCCGGGGTCGTCCGCGAGGAAGAGACGAAATGACGGGCGAGGGGTTTCCCGATGCCTTGCCCCCCGGGACCAGACTACTCTGGTTTGAAATCGTGCAGGTGTTGGGCAAGGGTGGTTTTGGCATTACCTATCTGGGCAGGGATACCAATCAGGGACAGCTGGTTGCCATCAAGGAGTATCTGCCTTCGGCCTATGCCCGGCGGGGCAGTCGCAACGAGGTCTCTCCCAATTCGCCAGCCGATGCCGGCACCTTTGACTGGGGGTTGGATCGGTTTTTGAAAGAGGCGCAAATCCTGGCCCAGTTTCAACACCCCTGTATTGTGCGGGTCATCAGTTTTTTTCGCAGCGGCAATACCGCCTACATGGTGATGGAGTACGTGGAGGGGGAGGGGCTGGACAGCCTGTTGCGGCGCGACAAGACCCTGGATGAGGCGACTCTTAAAAAGATGCTGCCCCTGCTGCTGGATGGTCTGGAGATCCTGCACAAGGCGGATTACATCCATCGAGACATCAAGCCCCCCAACATATTCATCAGGCAGACCAACGGGATGCCTGTTCTCCTCGATTTCGGTTCGGCGCGGCAGTCGGTGGCCGGGCGGGGGGAACAGATGACCGCGCTGCTCAGCATGGGCTACTCCCCCTTTGAACAATATGACTCGACGGGCAGCCGCCAGGGTCCCTGGTCCGACATTTACGCCCTGGGTGGCGTACTCTATCGGGCCATTACCGGCCAGAAGCCGTTGGAGGCCAGCATTCGTGCCTCGGCCCGGTTGCGCCAGGCTCCCGACCCCCTGCCTGCGGCGGAGGAGATGGGCAGAGGGCATTATTCTCCGGATTTTTTGCGGGCGATCGATCTGGCGTTGCGGGTGGTGGCGGCGGAACGTCCCCAATCCGTCCAGGCGTGGCGCCCCCTGTTGCTGGGGTCGCAGGCGGCGCCCGGCGTGCCGGTTGTGTTGCCGGTCCACCCCCGCGGGGTGTCCGATGCGGGGAAAACCACTGGCAAGACGACCAGTTGGCGCGGTTTTATCTCCTCTCTGGATGCCTTTGCCACCCGCACCGCCGAGTCGGCCGGACTGGGCAGCACCATTCCGGATCTCATCATGCCCAAGCCGGGCGATGTCCAGCGCCTCAAGCCGCCGCCCCTCCCTGTGTCCATACCAGTCATGCCCGGGCAGGGCAGCGGTGTGTCGTTGGTACAGAGTGGCGCTGCACCGACCGGCACGACAGAGGAGGGGCCTGACAACCGGGCGTGGGCCGATTGGCCGGCGGCCGTGCGACCGGTCGGCACGGTCTGGGAGGAACTCTCCTCCCGCCTGGAATTTGTCTGGGTGCCCGGTGGTCTGTTCACCATGGGCGCGCCCTTGTCGGACCCCAACCGGAAAGAGGATGAGGGACCGGAACACCCGGTGCAACTGGATGGGTTCTGGATCAGTAAATTTCCGTTAACATGGGGAAAATGGCGAAGGGTTATGGGGGACTATCCCCCCGGTCTGTTCATGAACTCCCGGGCCAATCATCCAGTGGAGCGCATCACCTGGCTGGATGTGCATGCCTTTCTGGAAAAGCTGGGGCGACTGGTGGACGGGAAGCATGTCTTTCGTCTGCCCACCGAGGCGGAATGGGAATATGCCGCCCGGGCCGGGCGTGAATGGCCGGCATTGCAAAAATCCACGCTGCAATTTGGCACGGAATTCCTGACCGATCATGCCTGGTTTCGGGCCAATGCCCGGGGGCAGTCCCATCCGGTGGGTGAAAAAAAACCGAATCCCTGGGGCATTCACGATATGCTGGGCAATGTCTGGGAGTGGGTGAGTGACCGGTATCAGGCCGACTATTATTCGCGCAGTCCCAGGGTCAATCCCCAGGGCCCGTCGGCGGTCGAGGGGCGGGCCGGTTACCCGTCCGCTGTGCGCAGTCGTTTCAACACGGCGGCGGCGCCCCGGGAGATGCGGGTGGCGCGGGGCGGCAGTTTCAACAGCATACCGCAGGAGTGTTGGCCGACCAGTCGGTTGCGGATGGCCGAGAATGGTTCGGCTGGCACGGTGGGTTTTCGCCTGGTGCGTCAGGAGTGAGGGTGGTTGTGACGTGACCATGCGCATTGTGATCGACGGTCTGGCAGAGGAGGCGGCTGTGCCGGCGCTGTTGCCTCTCCTCGACCGTCTGGCGATGGCGGGGCGCGGGGGGCGGGTGCGTCTGCCGGGTGATCCCCGCTTTGCCCTGTTGGGGCGGGGGGAGGGCGGTCAGGCGCGACCGGATCGGGACCTGCCTCTGGGCTATGCCACAGCCCTCGCCTCGGTGGATCAGGCGGGTGACGACTGGCCGGACCCCGCCCGGATCTGGTGCTGCCTGGGGTTTACCCATTTGCATGCCAGGCAGAATGACCTGCTGTTTTTGTCCGCCGAACGGACGGGACAGGCCCGGGCGGAACATGACGAACTGGTGGAGGCCCTGCTGCCCGATCTGCGGGAGGCCGGCTGGGAACTGCATGCCCCGTCCCGGCAGGGATTCGGGGCCGGGCCGGGGGGGAGGGCCGTGGCCGTTTTGTCCCGCGCTGCCGGTCTGGAACCCCC
>JAMOAX010000187.1:0-4274 GCA_039908555.1 Magnetococcus sp. DMHC-8 | reverse complement strand
CCACCAGGTCGCCCTGGCGCTGTACCTGTTCCTGCATGACCACGCAGTCGCTGCCGGCGGGAATGGGGGCCCCGGTCATGATGCGCACGGCCTCGCCCGGGTTGAGGAGGGCTGGCGGCGGTGCACCGGCCGGCAGATCCGCGACGACCCGCAGGGTGACCGGGCGGTTGGCGAGGTCGGCGGTGCGCACCGCATAGCCATCCATGGCGGAGTTGTCATGGTTGGGCACCGGGGCCGTGGCCACCACCGGTTGGGCCAGCACCCGTCCCAGGGCCTGCGGCAGCTCTTCCTCCCGTTCCGCCGCGGCCACGCTCACCACCTGGTCGAGGACACGCCGTTTGGCTTCAGCAAATGAGATCATGGTTCAACCATTGCAGGATTAATGATGTCCACCCCCGCTGGCCATGCGCAGGGCATGGGGCACCAGGTCGGCCACGGTCTCCAGACTGTGGACGGCGCCGCGGGTGGAACCGGGCAGATTGATGACCAGCGTCGTGCCCCGCCAGGCCGTCACCCCCCGGGTCAGGATGGCGGTGCGGGTCTGCTGCAGACCGGCGGCGCGGATCAATTCGGCAAAACCGGGCAGCTCCCGATGGCAGACGGCGCGGGTGGCCTCCGGGGTGACATCCCGGGGTCCCGGACCGGTACCGCCGGTGGTCAGGATGAGATCCAGCCGTTTGTCGTCCGCCCAATCGAGCAGGAGATCCTGGATGGCCTGCTGTTCATCCGGCAGCACGGTGTGGAACGCGACGGTGGCCCCGAAGCCCGTGGCGAGGGCCGCCAGGGCCGCGCCGCTCTGGTCGGTGGCCAGGGTGCGGCTGTCCGACAGGGTCAGGATGCCGACCCGCAGCCCGGACCAGGAGACGGCGGGGCTGGTTGGCACACGGGCGACGGCAATGGCAGGCGGTTGGAGCGGCGCCGGATGGGCAGGTGCATGGGCATGGGCCGGCCCGGACTGCGCCTCCCATTGGCTGGCCGCCGCCTCGCAACCGGGGCACACCCCCACCCACCGTTCCTCCCCGGACTGGAGCAGCTCTTTTTTCCAAAAGGTGGCGTGGCGTTTGAGTTGATCGATGACAAAGCGGCAGGCCAGGAAGGCATCGGCGCGGTGGGTGGCGGCGGCCACGACCAGGACGATGGGTTCGCCGACGGCCAGTCGGCCGACCCGATGGATCACCAGCAAGGCCTCCAGGGCGAAACGCGCCCGGGCGGCCTGTTCAATTTTGGCCAGTTCCGCCTCGGTCATGCCGGGATAGTGTTCCAGGATCAGGGCTGTCACCCCGGCGGTCGCCGTGAAATCCCGCACGGTGCCCAGAAAGGTGACGATGCCGCCGATCCTGGGATGGTTCCGGATCAGGCAGGCGATCTCTGTTTCAGACGAAAAGGTCTCTTCCTGAATGCGAATCATGACAACGCGTCGACTCCGCCTGGTGCGTGGCTGTGTCCCTCTTTCATCCATCCGGACCGGGTCCGACGGGCACCGGATCGGTCCAACAGCAGGTCTGATAGCACAAAACGGCTCGGAGGTACAGGTATGATGGCATGGCGAGGCAACAGCGGGGACCGGACCAACCACAACCGGCGGAAGTAACCTTGGGGCCTTCCGCCGGCTGCGCACCACAAGGGAGGCATCTCCCCGTTGTCAGTATTCCTTGTACTTGCCGACCACCACGCCGCAGACCCGGATGGTCCCCTGGACTTCGATCAACGGGTAACGGGAGTTCATGGGTTTCAGGTAGGTCCGGTTGCCGACGACGCTCAGTTGCTTGAAGGTGGCCATGGAATCGCCCTCCATGCGGGCGATGAGAAACTGATTGTGTTTGCCAGGCAGGGTGGGATCGACGATAATGATCTCGCCTTCCTGGAATTCCGGTTCCATGGAGTCATCCGGCACCCGCAGGGCGAAGGTGCGGTCGCTGGAGCGGGGGGCAACGGGAATCCAGGCCTCCACGGCTTTGGGGTGGAAGGAGTCGGCCGGTTCCCCGCATGAGCCACTGGCATCCTCCCAGGAGATGAGGGGCAGGCGGGCAAAAATGGGCGCCCGGTAGATCTCGCCGTCCTCGGCGGCTCTGGCAAACTCGGCCTGGTTCATGCCGGGGGTGGCCCCGATGAGCGACATCTCTCCGCGTCCGGTATCCAGCCAGATGGGGTCCACACCGCAGGTCAGGGCAATGGCGACCGTCCGTCTGGACGACTTGGACCGGCCGCACTCCAGCTTGTGGACGGCCGTTTGACTGATTCCGACTCGGTCCGCCAGCTCCTTCTGGGTGAGTTTTGCCTGTTTGCGAGCCGTCTGAATGCGTTCACTGAGGGTCATGGTGTTTCATCCTTGTTCGAGATTATTGCAACACTCCATAAGTAACCTGTTTTGGTTGTTGTTTGCAAGATAAATTATTTGCCGTTTTCTGTTTTTTATAATATGTTGATTTATATCTGTTTTATCAGTATACAGTGCTGGAGTAAAGCGGCATGCCAAGGGGGTTGCCGGCTGTCAACATCGGAGATAAATACCTTTGTTACTTGCTTGTGGCAAAAAATAGAAAATTGCGATGATTGGCAAACACATTTTTTATACTTGGACACGGGTGTAAACAAAAAGTTCCTGTTTTTTTCGCTTTCGCTTTGGCTTTACGGGGCAAGCGTTCTCTCGCGGTGCGCCAGGGTGCCCGCAGGACAATCAAAAAAAGGAGTTTTGCTGTCGATGGTGAGTCATGTTCGTCGTCCTGTCGGACCCCGGGCCGGGTCCAATCGTACTGACAGACTGGAGCAAATTGTCTCCATGGCCCGTTCGGATGCGGAGGTGCGTCAGGCGGGCTATCGGGCCCGTTCCCTGCAGTTGCACCCCTGGGTATGCGCACGCTGTGGACGGGCTTTCAGCCAGGAGACCCTGACAGAACTGACCGTGCACCACAAGGACCACAATCACGACCATAACCCGGTCGACGGGAGCAACTGGGAGAACCTGTGCATCTACTGCCACGACAATGAGCATGCACGCCATACGGACCACCTGGCTGCAGGCGGGATGGATACGGCAGCGCCGCCGCCGGATGCCGCCACATACAATCCCTTTGCCAACCTCAAAGAGTTGTTGCAGAAGCGTTGATCGGGGCCGGGCCGGGCGGGTGCAACCGTCTCCTTCGGGACATAGAGAAAAAATTTATGGCTCTGGCCATTTTTTCTCGGTGAATGGCCGGGTGAAATTTGTTACTGTTGGCAGCGTGTCTTTTGTCTGCAAAAGCTGCAATTCTGAAAATCGAGAAAACAGGGGAGTGGGTGTCATGAAGCTGATTCTGATGGGACCGCCGGGCGCCGGCAAGGGAACCCAGGCGCGCCGGGTTGCCGAGCGGTATGGCGTGCCGCAATTGTCCACGGGGGACATGCTCCGGGCCGCGGTCAAGGCCGGAACGGAGGTGGGTCAGAAGGCCAAGGCCGCCATGGAGAGCGGTGGGTTGGTGACCGACGATATCGTGGTGGGCATTATTGCGGACCGGATTGGCGAGGCGGATTGTGCGCGGGGTTTCATCCTGGATGGTTTTCCCCGCACCGTGGCGCAGGCGGGTGCGTTGGATGCCATGCTGGCCGAACGTGGGCTGCGGATTGATCATGTGATCGATATTGCCGCCGATACCGAGGCGTTGGTTGCCCGCATCACGGGGCGCAGCACCTGTGCCCAGTGCGGCGAGGGGTATCATGCCGTTCACAAAAAACCGGCCACGAACGGTGTGTGTGACAAGTGTGGCGGGACCTTGACGACCCGGGCGGACGACAACGAGGAGACGGTGCGTAACCGCCTGGCCGTGTACCACCAGCAGACGGCCCCCGTGATCGACCATTATCGCCATGGTGGCCGGTTCCGAACGGTGGATGGCATGCAGCAGATGGATGCAGTTTTTGCAGAGTTGTGCGCCATCATCGGGTGATGGCAGGTGGGGTACGGGTGGCCGGTAACCCGGAACAGCGACCGGCGGCCCGCACGGACATGACGTGAACTTGGGTGTTTATTTCCGGATGGAAGAAGGAAGACAGATTATGGAAATGTCAATGGGCGGTTTGTGGCTGGCCATCCTGTGCGGGGTTGGCGCAGTGGCGTTCGGTATCATATCGAGGAACTGGATTTTGAGTTTGTCCCCTGGCTCGGCCAGAATGCAGGAGATTTCGAGTGCCATCGAGGAGGGCGCGATGGCCTACATGCGTCGTCAGTATACGACCATTGCCTATGTGGGTGGGGGTTTGTTCCTCCTGTTGGCCATCTTCCTGGGCATGCCGACGGC
>JAMOAX010000186.1:0-4286 GCA_039908555.1 Magnetococcus sp. DMHC-8 | reverse complement strand
GGAGAAGCAACTGTTGCGCACGCTGCGTGATGTTTTTGCCGTGCACTGTTTTTCGCCGCCCCTCCCGACGGATGGGGAATGGGCAGGAGAGAGAGGCGTTTGAATGGGTACGATCACCACCCCCCACATTGCCGCCGACATTGTCATAGAGCTGGTGGACCGTCCGGATCGCCCCATTCTGCTGATCGAACGGCGCAATCCGCCCTTTGGGTGGGCCCTGCCGGGCGGTTTTATGGAGGTAGGCGAGCGACTGGAACACACTGCCATCCGGGAAGCCGCCGAGGAAACCACCCTGGCCGTGACCCTCAAGGCGCTGCTGGGTGTCTACTCTGCTCCTGATCGCGACCCCCGTTTTCATACGGTAACGGCCGTCTTTGTGGCCGAGGCCCGGGGTACCCCCCAGGCTGCCGATGACGCCAAGAATGTGCGCATTGTTGCGGTGGATCAACTGCCTGCCCTGCTGGCGTTCGATCATGCCCAGGTGTTGGCCGATTATCGCCTCTTTCGGACACGCGGGTGTGTGGCACCGCTGCGAGGAACGGAGACATGACACGCGCATCTCAGCGTCCAACGCGCAGTTGGCTGTCGGCGTTGCTGGGCCTGGGATTGTGGCTGGGTGGTTCCCATCCGGGTCAGGCGGGTTCTGCTCTGCCCGGCATGCTCGACGGCCAGCCCCTGCCTTCGCTGGCAGACATGCTGGAACCGGTCATTCCGGCAGTGGTCAACATTGCCACCACCACCCGCATTCAGACGCCCGAGCATCCCCTGTTGTCTGATCCTTTTTTCGGTCAATTTTTCAACATGCCCAACCAGCCGGGTCGGGAACGGGAACAGAAAAGCCTGGGTTCCGGGGTGGTGGTGGATGCCCAAAAGGGGATCATTCTGACCAACCAGCATGTCATCGGCAAGGCAGACCAGATCACCGTCACCCTGCGGGATGGCCGTTCTGTGCAGGCCACCAAGGTGGGGGTCGATGCGGCCACCGACATTGCGGTCATTCAGGTGCCAGCCAAAAATCTCCAGGATTTGCCCATGGGTAATTCCGATCAATTGCGGGTGGGGGATTTTGTGGTCGCGATTGGCAATCCCTTTGGTCTGGGACAGACCGTCACCTCCGGCATTGTCAGTGCGCTGGGACGCAAGGGCCTGGGCATCAAAGGATATGAAGATTTCATTCAGACGGATGCCTCCATCAATCCCGGCAACTCCGGTGGGGCGCTGGTCAATCTGCGGGGTGAGTTGATCGGCATCAACACGGCCATTCTGGCCCGTGGCGGTGGCAACGTCGGGATTGGTTTTGCCATTCCGGTCAACATGGTCCGACGGATCATGGAACAGTTGCTTCAGTATGGTGAGGTGCGACGCGGGATATTGGGCATTCAATCCCAGGATTTGACGGCGGAGTTGGCTGATGCCTTTGCTGTTTCGTCCCGGGATGGTGCGGTGATTGCGATGGTCATGCCGGGCTCCCCGGCCGAAAAGGCGGGCTTGAAACGGGGTGATGTGATCATCCGGGCCAATGGCCATCCCGTGCGCGGCACGGCGGATCTGCATAATGCGGTGGGTCTGGCCCGCACTGGAGAGCGGATTGAGCTCGAGTTGATCCGGAATGGTGAGACCAGCCAGGTAGGCGTGGTCATTGCGGAACCGGGGCGGGTGCGGGTGCCCGGCGAGCAGATTGACCGTCGATTGCAAGGTGCCGTGTTGGAAAACACCGAACAGGCAGAAGGCGGCGGTATCCGGGTGGTGTCGGTCGAGCCCGACAGTACGGCGTGGACCATCAAGTTGCGGGCGGAAGACCGCATCCTGTCGATCAATCGCAAGCCGGTCAATTCATTTCGCGAGTTGAAAGTTCTCCTGCAGAAAATCAAGAGCAAGCTGCTGATCAACATTCGAAGGGGTGATGAAAATTTATTTATTTTGGTGCGTTAAGCGGACAGGAATGCTGTTGATGGGGCTTGTTCTGGTCCTTGGTCCGTTCCATGTCTGGGCTTTGGATGCCCAGCGACGGCCTGAGCAGGGTGCCGGACGGGAGTTGCTGGCGCAGCAGGTGCGGATTGACCGTCCCGACTTGAAAATGGAGGGTGAGGTTGTTTTGCGTACTGTGAGCCCCTTGACAGGGGAGTTGCGGTTGCAGAAGGCACGGGGTGAGCCGCGGCAGATTTTTGCGGGGGTCATGCGTTTGCTGCCCGGTGCCCGGAATGTGCTGGATGATATTTTTGACCAGGTGAACATTCACGATCTGTCCCTGGAAGAGTTATTGATCACCGTGACGCGGGAGGGGTACACGCTCAATCTGGCCCGTGCGACCATTCCGGAGGGGGGATTGGAGCAGGTAACGGGTTGGCTGGATCTGCAGAAGAACTGGCGCATAGAAAGTGGCTCGCTGCGTCTGACCAATCTGCCGTTGCGGGTCGACAAGGCGATGCCGCCCATGCCGGTCAGTTACAGAAAGTTACAGGCAACGGGAGAACGCCGGGAATTGTTTGCCGTGGATGTGGAGAAGATACGGCTCGGCCATCTGGCTGTTGTGGCTGATCCGACCGGTTTCTTTGGCAATGTGTTGCAAGCGATGGGGTATGCCAAGGGGTTGCGCAGTGCGCCCATTCTGTTCGACCGGTTGGCTGTCACGGCGATGGTGGATGCACAACAGGTGGTTACGCAGTCTTTGATGCTGCAGGCTCCCGGCGCCTCGCTGTCAGGAAAGGCTGCCATGCCTTGGCAACCGGTGCCCCGGCATGTGCACGTGGAGGTGGATGTGACGGCCGGGCAACAACCTGTTCGGCATTTCAAGACGGTCATGCCGCTGGTGAACGGGGCGGCGTTGTGAAATCTGCCATGACACACAGACCCATCGCGATAAACCGATCATGCCTGGACATCTCCTGAAAAAGGGGGCTGGTTGCGTGTTGCATCTTGACGCAGGGGATGTTTTCCGCTAACCTTGTCGTCTGTTCGGTACCCGGGCGGCTAGCTCAGCGGGAGAGCACTGCCTTCACACGGCAGGGGCCACAGGTTCGAACCCTGTGCCGCCCACCATTTTTATCAAATACTTAAGCGGCCTTTTCGGGATTCCTGGAAAGGCCGCTTTTGGGTTTAAGTCCGTATTAAGTCCAGGAACGACACATGTTGGAGACGCGGGATATGAGCGGCGCAAAGCATAACAGACCTGATTTTTCTAATCTTGTTGCGCATTTCACAAAGGAAGGCCAACCATGCGTTTCCGATCAAAAGGAAGGAGACCCAACCAAGGGAAAGACTTCAGCCTACGATAGACTAATACAAATCTTAACAGATAAAAAAATAAACGCATCGACGATGCCATGGACAATCAAACAAGCTGTTTGCTTCACTGAATGTCCGTTCTGGTCATTAGTTCATCATGCCAACGTCTATTCCCCGTATTGTGTTGGTTTTACAAAAGCTCATCTTTTTGCTGCCGGTGGTGGGCCAGCCATATACCTTCGTTGGGATTTATTGAAGAAGCAGAAAGAGTTTGTACACAATAAGAATAGTAAGATAACAGGATTTCACCACGATATTTATTCTTTCGTCACACCATTTGCCCCAGACTACGCCAGCAGACATTTTAAACAAAATCATTTTCCTGGAGGAAAACAGTGCGACTATTCACAGGAAAGAGAGTGGCGAGTACCTTCTGATTTCGCGTTTGAATTAACAGAAGTTCAGTTTATTATTTTGGAGTCTTACAAGGACATGGCCAAGTTTCCAACACATTTGAAAGATGGTGTTGGGAGGGAGAAATTTATTTTGCTTGACAACCACAGCAAAATAGAAAGTTTATGGCCAAATCATATCCAGCCATAAATGGTGGATACACAATCGAAGGGCACGACACCGATTTCTATGATGCGTCAAGTAAATATTTCGCCTTCTTGATTCCTTATCACCCATAATCCCTACTATATTGGACTTTGGACAAACCAGCACCGGCCACCAGCGGGACTACCCTGCCGCGCTGAATCCTGGTAGAGTTTCATTAACCAGTAACTCTAACCAGGAAGGAGACCTGCCATGCTGGACAGTCCCATCAAAAACTTTGAAGAATTTCGCCGCCGACTTCGTGCACCATTTCCAAAACGCCGGGATGCACTGTTGGAGTTGACAGACGCAATTGCTGGCAACACCCGTTTCAAGTCCCCTGTCGCATTAAGCCTAAGCTGCCTATTTTCTAGACAATATTGCAGTCTCCACGGTGCCGTGGACAATTTTTTTCAGACCAGTCAAGGCCGCTTATTCCGTTGTTGAACGTTCCGAAAGTCAAA
>JAMOAX010000185.1:0-4299 GCA_039908555.1 Magnetococcus sp. DMHC-8 | reverse complement strand
GGGGGAGATAATCTCCCCCAGACCCCCATGAGCACTAAAAAAACTGCACATCCCAAGATGGGTGCGGTATAAAGGCAACGGCAAAACCCCAGGGCGCTGCCCTGGACCCGCAGTCCTGGCATGGCCTGGGTAATCGGCGCCATGGACGCAACAGTGATCAGGACCAACATGATGCGTGTAGCGGTGATGGCGTTGCGTCTGGATCTGCCCGGCACACGCTCCCTGAAAGAAAAGCGGGGGGTCGTCAAGGGGGTGCTGGAGCGGGTGCGCAACCGGTTTCAGGTGGCGGTCGCCGAGGTGGACCATCAGGATCACTGGCAGACAGCCGGCCTGGGGTTTGCGGCGGTGGGCAATGATGTGGCAGTCTTGCAGAGTCGCCTGCAAAAAGTGGCGCAATTTATTGAAACGGAGGCCGCCGGGGTGGTGGTGGATTTTCGGGTGGAGTTTCTCGCATGACGCATTGGACGGCGCAGCATACCGGGTCATCCGGTGGGCGCATTCGCACGGAGCGGGTTCGCGGCGCCATTCGCCAGGAGATTGCGGATATGCTGTTGCGACAGGAGATCCATGATCCGCGCCTGACCGGCTTTGTCAGCATTACCGATGTGCAGTTGAGCCGTGATCTCCAACATGCCACCGTCTATTTTTCTGCGGTGGAGGGGGATGCGACGGGGCTGGCGGCGGTGTCGCCGGCGGTGCCGCCGCCCGGGGATGTGCTACCGGCTGGAGCGGGGCGTGACCGGGTTGATCTCTGTCAGCAGGTCTTGACCCATGCCGCCGGTTTTATTCGCAGCCAGTTGGGACGCCGCCTGTCATTGCGTCACGTTCCCCATTTGCGTTTTTTGCCGGACCACTCCCTGGATGACGGGATGCGCATGGACCGTCTATTGGGATCGCTGCACATTCCGCCGGCGGACGAGGAGGGTGATGCGTCGCCCGGGCCGGCAGGGGGTGCTGACCGGTGAGGCGCGGACGGTACAAGGGCCGGGATCTTAACGGTTGGCTGGTGATGCACAAGCCGGTGAACATGACCTCTGCGCAGGCGGTGGCCGTGGTCAAGCGGCTCACCCAGGCGGCCAAGGTGGGGCATGGGGGCACCCTGGACCCTTTTTCCGAGGGTTTGCTGCCCATGGCCCTGGGTCGGGCCACCAAAAAACTGGGTCTGATCCTGGATGGGGACAAGTCCTACCGTTGCTGGATACAGTTTGGTGCGGAGACCGACAGCGGTGATCCCACCGGTCAGGTGACGGCGCAGACCGGCCAGGTGCCGGATCGGGCCGTCCTGGAGGTGGCCTTGACGCGGTTTGTCGGGGTGCAGGAGCAGGTTCCGCCGGTCCATTCGGCCATCCATGTGGGCGGGGTGCGGGCCTATGAGCTGGCCCGGCGGGGCGAGGTCGTGGAGATGCCGGCCCGTACGGTGGTGATCCATGCCCTGGAGCTGGAGGCGTATGAGGAGGGTGTGGCCCAGGTGCAGGTGCGTTGTGGCAAGGGCACCTACATGCGGGCCCTGGCGCGGGATCTGGGACGTTACCTGGGCACCCTGGCCCATCTGCAGCGCCTGTTGCGGACCGGGACGCTGGGGTTTTCCCTGGAGGAGGGGATTACCCTGGATCGGTTGTCCCGGGCCGTCGCGCAGAATGGTTTGGAAGAGTTGTTGTTGCCCGTGGATCGGGTGCTGGACGACATCCCGGCACCACGTCTTTCGGGTAGTGTCGAGTCGTTTTCCCCCTGTTCACACTAGAAGGAGATTGTCCGATGTCGATTACGCCGGTACGCAAGCAGGAACTGATCAAGGAATATGCACTGTCAGAGGGGGATACCGGTTCCCCGGAGGTGCAGGTGGCCTTGCTGACGGAACGCATCAACAATTTGACCGAGCATTTGCGGCAGAACATCAAGGATCACCATTCCCGTCGTGGTCTGTTGAAAATGGTGGGTTTGCGCCGTCGCCTGCTGACCTATGTCAAGGGCCAGGAGTTGGACCGCTATCAGCGTTTGATCAAACGATTGAATCTGCGTAAATAGAATAATGCGTAAATGGGGGGTGGCACATGGGTGCGCCCCAATAACCAGAAAGAGGCGACATGTTCAATATTCATAGAAAGAGCATTCCATTTGGCCCAACTGAATTGACGTTGGAAACGGGTCGTATCGCCCGGCAGGCGGATGGTGCGGTGTTGGTGACCTACGGTGAGACGATGGTGCTGGTGGCTGCCACGGCGGACAAGACCGTCCGGCCGGGGGCCGATTTTTTCCCGTTGGGGGTCCATTATCAGGAAAAGACCTGGGCGGCCGGTCGTATTCCCGGTGGTTTCATCAAACGGGAGACCCGTCCCTCCGAGAAGGAGGTATTGACCTCGCGCCTGATCGACCGGCCATTGCGTCCCCTGTTTCCCAAGGGGTACACCCTGGATACCCAGGTGGTGGCCACGGTGGTCTCTTATGACGGTGTTCACAATCCCGACATTCCGGCGATGATTGGTGCTTCGGCGGCCCTGGCGATTTCCGGTCTGCCGTTTGACGGGCCGATCGGCGGGGCGCGGGTGGCCCATGTCGATGGTCAATGGGTGCTCAATCCCACCGTGGAACAGATGGCCAACAGTCGTCTGGACCTGGTGGTGGCCGGTACGGACCGGGCGGTGACCATGGTGGAATCCGAGGTGGATTTTTTGAGCGAAGCCGAGATCCTGGATGCCGTGATGTTCGGTTTTGAGGGATTCCAGCCGGTGGTTGCCCTGATTCGCGAGTTGGCGGCGGAGTGCGGCAAGCCGCGCATGGCGGTGGCCGCTCCGGCGGTGAACGGGGCACTGGTGGCGCAGGTGCGTCAAGGTTTCCTGGAGGAGATCCGGAACGCCTATCAGGTGGTGGAAAAACTGCCCCGCCAGACGGTGGTCAGCGAGTGCCGGAAGCGGGCAGTGGCGGCCCTGGCGGCCGAGGGTGGCGCCCTGGCGGCCGAGGTGTCGGCCATCTTTGCCGAGCTGGAAGCGGAGGTGATCCGGGAGCGTATTCTCTCCACCGGGGCGCGCATCGACGGGCGGAGTTTGACCGATATCCGGGCCATTGTCAGCGAGGTGGGCTTTTTGCCCCGGGTGCACGGTTCGGCGTTGTTCACCCGTGGTGAGACCCAGGCCATTGCGGCGATCACCCTGGGCACGGGACGGGATGAGCAGATTGTCGAAAGTTTGAATGGCGAGAGCCGGGATGCCTTTTACCTGAACTATACCTTCCCCCCCTACAGCGTGGGCGAGACGGGTCGACTGGGCGCGCCGGGTCGGCGGGAGATCGGGCATGGCAAGCTGGCCAGCCGTGCCATGGCGGCCATTTTGCCCACCCGGGAGGCTTTTCCCTATACCATACGGGCGATCTCCGAGATTACCGAATCCAACGGTTCCTCGTCGATGGCGACGGTGTGCGGGGTGGTGTTGGCCATGATGGATGCGGGGGTGCCGATCAAGGCGCCGGTGGCCGGAATTGCCATGGGGTTGGTCAAGGAGGGGGAGCGGTTTGCCATTCTCTCGGACATTCTGGGGGATGAAGACCATTTCGGCGACATGGATTTCAAGGTGGCCGGTAATGCGCAGGGTATTACCGCCTTGCAGATGGACATCAAGATTGCGGGTATCACCCGGGAGATCATGGCGGTGGCCCTGCAGCAGGCCCGTGCGGGTCGCATCCATATTCTGGGGAAGATGCAGGAGGTATTGGCGGAGACCCGGGCAGACCTGTCGACCTATGCGCCGCGCATTTTCACCCTCAAGATCCATCCGGACAAGATTCGCGAGGTGATCGGTTCCGGTGGCAAGGTGATCCGGGGTATTACCGAGGAGACCGGTTGCCAGATCGACATCAGCGATGACGGCACCATTGCCATTGCGGCCATTGATGCCCAGAGCGCCAAGGCGGCGGAGACCATCATCCGGCGGATTGTCGAGGAGGTTGAGCCGGGCCAGGTCTATGAGGGCAAAGTGGTGCGGGTGACCGATTTTGGTGCCTTTGTCAATATTCTGCCCAACAAGGATGGTCTGGTGCACATTTCCCAGCTCTCCAGCCAGCGGGTTGCCAAGGTGACGGACGTGGTCAAGGAGGGGGATGTGGTCAAGGTGAAGGTGCTGGACGTGGACCGGCAGGGTCGGATCAAGTTGACCATGAAAGAGGCGTAACGGGTATTCCGGCCCTACCTGCCAGCCTGCCTGCGGCGCATGCTGAGAGCGCCGAAGCAAAAACCGGCTTCGGCTTTCTTGAAAAGCAACAGCAAAATCCCAGGGCGCTGCCCTGGACCCGCCAGGGGGGTGACCCCCC
>JAMOAX010000184.1:0-4319 GCA_039908555.1 Magnetococcus sp. DMHC-8 | reverse complement strand
TCCCTTTGTGGGGTAATACAGGTTATGATGGGCGCGCTTGTGGATGCCCTGACCTCCCGTTTCTATGCAAGGATGGACTATGTTGACCGGATTTTTCAGGTGGATGTTCAAAAATTTTGTACCCTATCTGTTCGGTGTCCTGATCGGGATCGGGTTCTTTTTCCTGCTGATACACGGTGCGCCCCTGTTGCTGGGTGTGCCGGTGTCGGATGGGCCCGCGGTGGCCGGCAAGAAGGAGGTTCCGGTGCCTGTGCCGCCCCAACGCACGGGGGCAGTGGGGGCGCCGGCGGCGGTGCCCGTGCCCGTGTCACCCCAACAGGCGCCCGTGTCACCCCAACAGGCGCCCGGGTCACCCCAACAGGCAGTGGGGGCGCCGGCGGCGGTGCCGTCCGGTGTGTCGGTTGGCCAATCCGAGGGCAAACCTGCGGTTGTGACGGATCGTCTGCCGGTGCCGGCTATCCCGCCGGCCAGGGAAGTGGAGTCGTCCGCCACGTCGCCGGTGGCACCCACCCAGGATACCGTTTTGTCGGACCTGCTGGCCACCGAGCAGCCCCTGGAGGCTGAACTGGAGCGGGACCCGGTGGAGATGGCGGTTCCTCGTGCGGCACCCGCGCCATCCCGTGCGGGTGCGGGACCGGTTGATTGCGGCACGCCTCCCACCCGGCCTGGTCGCAGCATGGACCAGTATCTGGCCTGTCAGTGGCGGGCCGACTGTCTGAGTCGCCTGGACCGTGCCCGGGGTATGATCGAACGGGACAAGCGGCGCTGTCCGACCGTCGGAAATGACGCCCAGGCCTGTCTGGCCTATTACCATGCCCTGGAGTTGCAGTATCACCCGTCACTGTGCGGTGGCGGCTGGCCGGCTGGCCAGATGCCGGGGTGGTGGTAAAATTTTCCGTGCCGGCCGTGCAAGGATTGCCGCCTGCCGGGGATGGTGCATCGGTTGATCGGGTCCTGGGCCGGGCCTGATGCCGGTCGACCACCGGACCAGATCATGATCTGTCCGGCGGCCGTCCGGGGTGTCGTGTGGTATGGTGTGCCGGTTTGTTCTCAATGCACCCGGTGCAGCTTTTCGGTCTCCAGCACACCGACTGCCGGTCCCCATTTTTCCTGGAGTTCCAGGGCGGTTGCATCGATCTGTTCGACAGGAATACCAAGATATTTCGACATGATGGCGGTTTCCCAATAGGGTTCTCCGTCATCGCTGTAGCCCGTGGGCGGGGGGTAGGGGCCAAAGGTTGCTTCCAGGGCCAGGCGCATGGCCAGGCGGACCGCGCCGTGCTTGCTGAGGGCCAGACACTCCCAGGCGGACTCAAAATCGGGATGTGCAGGACCATCTTCAACAATTTGCAGGGCATCGTTCAGTTCCAGTGGTTGGGTCAAACTGGATATCATGCAGCGTTCCTCCGGTTGGTTCAGGCGATTGTTGGTATTCCGGTACACCGATTCAGGATCATTCACTTTGTTCGATCTGCAAGATACGTGCAAACAGGCGGGCGGTGCCCGGACCAGGGAGGATCAATGGCCGTTTTTGATGTGGCAGTGTGGAAAGATGGCAAGGTGCGCATGCTGGATCAGCGTTTGCTGCCCCATGAGGAGGTGTACCTGACGTTTTCTTCTGCCCGGGAAGTGGCCCAGGCCATTCGGGACATGGTGGTGCGGGGTGCACCGGCCATTGGCTGTGCGGCGGCATTTGGCGTGGCGGTGGAGGCCTTTCGCCTGGCGGTCGATGGTCTGCCCCGGTCCTGGCCGGAGGCCATGGCGCCCGGTCTGGCGCTCCTGCGTGACAGCCGTCCCACGGCCATCAACCTGGTGTGGGCGATAGAGCGGTTGCGACCATTGCTGGAGGGCATCGAGCCGGATCGGGTCCCGGAGCGTCTGTTGTGTGAAGCGGAGGCCATCCGCCAGGAGGATATGGAATCCTGCCGCGCCATGGGCCGGCTGGGTGCAGAGTGGTTGCCCATGCCGGCCGGGCGTGCCGTGGCCATTTTGACCCATTGCAATGCCGGTGCGTTGGCCACGGCGGGTTATGGCACCGCCCTGGGGGTCATTCGGGCGGCGGTCGAGCGGTTTGACCGGGTGCAGGTATATGCCTCGGAGACCCGTCCCTACCTGCAGGGGGCCCGGTTGACCGCCTGGGAGTTGGTGCGGGACGGCATCGACACCACCCTGATCACCGATGGCATGGCCGGGCACTTGATGAGTCGCGGCATGGTGGATGCCGTGGTGGTGGGTGCGGACCGGGTGGCCGCCAACGGGGATGCCGCCAACAAGATTGGCACCTATTCGTTGGGTGTGCTGGCGCATCGGCACCGGATACCTTTTCTGGTGGTGTGTCCCCTCTCCACCATCGATCTGGCCACGGCCACCGGGGCGGATATTCCCATCGAGGAGCGACCGGCAGAGGAGGTGACCCATTGCCTGGGACGACGCACGGCGGCCCAGGGGGTGAAGGTGTTCAATCCAGCGTTTGACGTGACGCCTGCCGAGTTGATCTCGGCGTTGGTCACGGAAAAGGCGGTGGTGGCGGCGCCGGACCGGGAGTCAGTGGCCCGCCTGTTCCGTCTGCCCTGACCGGCCGGGGGCGCCTTGCGCCGATTTTGGACAACAATCGGCGCGTTTCGGAAGAACTGTGCAGGATGCAAAAATGTCGAGGGCCGGTCTTGCAAGAGTGAGGTGATACAGGCGTGGTGCTTTTTCTCGATACCAGCGTGCAACGGCGGGCTTATGCCCGGGCCGACGATCTGTTGCCGTTGGCCTGGCGTCGGGTGGAGCCGGGAGAATATGCACAAGTAATTGAATATTTTGAAAAATATCAATGCCTGCCCCGGCGGCCGGAGGATGACGTGCGGCAGTTGTTGACTGTCCTGACCGCCAGTCATGAACTGGCCCAGTTGCGACAGAAGCAGCCTGACCTGACCTTTGTGCTGGAACAACTGGATGCCAAGCTCAATTTGGTCTTGCGCCTGTTGCATCCCACCCTGGTTGAGCACTCCCTGGTGCCGACCCGGGTCACTCTGAGCGGCAGTGGCATGGCTTTCTGGGTGGCGGACCCGCCGCCGGCGGTGGGTGATTGTCTGGAGGTGCATGTCACCCTGGCTGTGGATGCCCTGATCACGGTCGGTTTTTTTGTCCAGGTGCTGCGTCTGGACGAACGGGATGAAGAGGGTCGGACCCCGGTGGCCTGCCGGTTCGCACCCATCCTGGACGATCACCGTGACCAGGTGGTTCGGCACGTGTTCAAGCGACAAACCGAGCTGTTGCGGGTACAGCGGGGCCTGTGACGGCAGGTGGACGCTGGTGGTGTTGGTGGCAGCCGTCCCGGGTATGTTGCGGACTGTCCGGCGCAGTTCCCCTGATCGATATAAACAATGAGGAATAATGACGATGGATCTGGCAACTGTAATTGGGTTGGTCATGGGTTTTGGCCTGATGGTGGGGGCCATCCTGCTGGGCGGGACCCTCAGGATGTTTTTCGACCTGCCCGGTTTGATGATCGTCCTGGGGGGCGTGCTGGCCACGTTGTTCATCAAGTACCGGTTGATCGAGGTGTTTTCCACAGTAGGCGTGGTCACCAAGGCGTTCGTCAACAAACGACCGGACGTGGACCGGGTGATTGCCCAGTTGATCGAGATGGCCAACATGGCCCGCAAGGAGGGCATTCTGGCCCTGGAAAAGATCAAGTCCGAGGATTTGTTCATGCAGAGTGCCATCAACCATTGTGTGGATGGTGCCGATCCGGAATTTCTTTCTTTTGTCTTGAACAAAAATCTGGACTATTTGATCGGACGGCACCAGCGCAGCATCAGCATTCTGGATACCATTGCGACCATGGCGCCCGCTTTTGGTCTGATCGGCACCCTGATCGGTCTGGTGCAAATGCTGGCCAACATGTCCGATCCCAACACCATCGGACCGGCCATGGCCACGGCCCTGATGGCGACGTTTTACGGGGCCATCCTGGCCCATCTGGTGGCGGTGCCGCTGAGTGGCAAACTGACCCTGTACAGTGAGGATGAACGACTGGTCCGGCAGGTGATCATTGACGGCATGGTCGGTATCCAGAAGGGGGTCAACCCGCGCATGTTGCAGGAGGCACTTCGGGCTGCACTGCCGCCGCGGCGCGGGGGCTGAGATGGCAGCGCCCGGCCCGCCCGGAAGGATGTGCCGGCCCATTTACTGACTTTTGGCAGCGTCCTGTGGCTGCCTAGTGGCTCAACCAAGCTGATTTGACAGGCTTTGAAAATTGCTGCGGGTCCAGGGCATGGTAATAGGCCAGACAGGCCTGGGCGTCATTTCCGACGGTCGGACAGCGCCGC
>JAMOAX010000042.1:0-21041 GCA_039908555.1 Magnetococcus sp. DMHC-8 | reverse complement strand
CGAGGGGATGATATCTGATGAACACGCCAGCAGAGGAGGGGGCGGTCAGCGGTGAACCGGTAGCCGTATTGGCCGGTCTGTCTCCCCACAAGAAGGCACTCTTTGCCAAGATGCAGACCCACTTGGCCAAATCCAATGCCTTCTCCGATGTTTTACCGGAGGTGGAGGACCTGCTGCTCCAGTTTCTGGATGCCCAGCGGTTGACGGTCTACCAGAATGCCCGGGATGGGCAGGAGATTATTGCCAAGTTCAAGACCGGTCAGGAACTGCACGAAATCCGTTTGCCACTCAGTCCCAACTCCATTGCCGGTTATGCCGCCCTGACCAGTCGCGCCCTGAACATTCAGGATGTCTACGATGCGGAAGCCCTGACCCAGATCCACCGCACCCTCAAGTTTGACAGCAGCTTTGACAAGCGCTCCGGTTTTACCTGCAAAGCCATGATGGTGGTGCCCATCAAATTTGCCGCCCCGCTGCTGGGTGTGTTGCAGGTGATCAACAAGGTGGGTGGCGATGCCTTCACTGACGACGATCTCCAACTGGCTTACCTCCTGGCCGACATGCTGGCCAAGAAGTTTCACGAAGAGTTTGAAGGAACCGATGGGCCTTATGATCTGCTGATCAAGAAGCAGTTGCTCACCCGGGAAAAACTGGAAGAGCTGAGCCGGCGCACCAAAAAAGAGGCGGTCACCATGACCTCTTTGTTGATCGGGGAGTTGAAACTCCTGCCGGAAATGGTGGCAGCCTCCCTGGAAAGCTACTACCAGGTTCCCTTCATGCGCTACGATCCCAATATCGTCCCGCCGAAACGACTGCTCAGAAAACTCAACATGTCCTATCTGCGCCGACAGTTGTGGGTGCCGCTGGCGGGTGACATTGACGAAGAGATCGTCATTCTGATCGACAATCCCACGGATGTCGGGCGCCAGATGGAAATTCAACGGGCCCTGCCCGCCAGGAAGTACATTTTCCGGGTCGGTTTCAGCGAAGACATCCTGCAGTACCTGGGTGGCGGCTCGATCTCTTCCTATCTGCACGGTCTGACAGCCAAGCTGGAAGAGGAGGACGTGGAGGAGGGGGATCGCATCGATGAAGGGATGGAAACCGGTGAGGTCAACGAGAATGAAAACACCATCATCCAGTTGGTCAATCGCCTCATTATCGATGCCCATCGGGCCGGTGCGTCGGATATTCACGTCGAACCCTCCAAGGGGGCATCCCCCTCCAAGGTCCGGTTGCGGATTGACGGCATCTGTCGGCCCGCCCTGGAAATTCCTTCCACCCATATCCGCGCTGTCCTCTCCCGCATCAAGATCATGGCCCGCATGGACATCGCCGAACGGCGCAAGCCCCAGGATGGCAAAATTGTCATCAAGGTCAAGGGAACCCCCCTGGAACTGCGGGTGGCGACCATTCCCACCATTTTTGGCGAAGGGGCCGTCCTCCGGGTGCTGGCCTCCGGTGGTGCCCTGCCTTTTGACAATCTGAATCTTGCTGATCGCAATTATCGCGAGTTGGATCGTCTGCTGGCCATTCCGCAGGGGATTGTGCTGGTGGTGGGTCCCACCGGTTCGGGTAAGACGACCACCCTGCACGCGGTTCTGGGACGCATCAACACGCCGGATCGCAAAATCTGGACGGCAGAGGACCCGGTGGAGATCACCCAGGCCGGTCTGCAACAGGTGCAGGTGGATCGCAAAATCGGCTTCGGTTTTGCCGATGCCTTGCGCGCCTTTCTGCGAGCCGACCCGGATGTCATCCTGATCGGGGAGATGCGCGACAAGGAGACCGCCCACAGTGGCATCGAGGCCTCCCTGACCGGCCATCTGGTCTTTTCCACCTTGCACACCAACTCGGCTCCGGAGACCATTGTCCGCCTGTTGGATTTGGGGCTGGACCCCATGAACTTTGCCGATGCCCTGCTGGGTGTTCTGGCGCAGCGACTCGTGCGCACCCTCTGTTCCCAGTGCAAACAGCACTACAAACCCACCGATACCGAGTGGAGAAGGCTGATTGCCCTGTACGGGGAAGACAATTTTCACGAACTGGGGATTGATCAGGCAGATGCGGTGCTGTTTGCGCCGGGGGGGTGCGGCAAGTGTGCCAAAACCGGCTACAAGGGGCGAACCGGTATTCACGAACTGCTGGTGGCTTCCCCGGAAATGAAAAAAATTATTGCGCAGCGAGGACGGGTCGACCAGTTGCGCGCCCTGGCCATACAGGAGGGGATGCACACCTTGATGCAGGATGGCGTAGCGAAAATCTTTAAAGGTCAGTGCGACCTGGCGCAACTGCTGCGTGTGACCTCCGAATGAGCGTTCCCTGATGCCTGGCACAGGGTGGCCGGATATGGGATGAAGGGGTTGCTTGCAAGGTTTTGTGCGTTCTCTGCCATTTTTTGGGTTCCACCGGAGCAATGGGAGGAGGTATGCAATGATCACGAATCGACTGGTTCATGGCATGGTGCTTTTGCTGATGCTGTCGTTGGGTGCGGACGATGCCTGGTCTGCCCCGGAACAGCGCTACATCAACAGCATTGCCATGGAGTTGGTCTTGATCCCGTCCGGCTCGTTCATGATGGGAGCAGAAATAGCCTCACGCAGTGTTTCCAATGATGAAATACCGCAACACAAAATCACCATCAGCCAACCGTTCTATTTGGGAAAATACGAAGTGACCCAAAGCCAGTGGATGGCTGTGATGGACAGGAATCCCAGCAAGTTCATCGGCCCCATGTTGCCGGTGGACAGTGTGAGTTGGGTGGATGTTCAGGCATTCATCCAGCGTTTGAATGCGAAGGAGGGGAGTGACAGCTACCGGTTGCCCACGGAGGCAGAATGGGAATATGCCGCACGGGCGGGCACGAACACCCCCTGGTACTGGGGCAACAGTGCGGATGAGGTGGATCAATACGCCTGGTACAACGGTAATTCGGACAAACAGACACATCCTGTTGGGCAGCTCAGGCCCAACGCCTGGGGGTTGCACGACATGCTGGGCAATGTGTGGGAGTGGGTATCGGATCGGCATGACAGCAAGTATTATGCCCGTTCACCGCCAGTCGACCCGACAGGACCCGGCACGGGTTCTGCCTGGGTGTGTCGGGGCGGTGGCTGGTCCTATGGCCCCCGCGCCCTCCGCGCCGCCAATCGCATTGGCCAGCCCCCCGAATTTCGGGACGCCAACATGGGCTTCCGCCTGGTGAGAAATGTTCCGTGACGGAACGGCAGTCGGATATCAGGGGGCATACCCGGGAATTTTATTTTCGTCCACCGCGTCGATCTGGGAGGGGTCCAGGTATTTTTCCGCGTACTGTTGGTAAATTTTGTTGCGGATGAAGACATCGAACAGATCCGGATCGATGTGCTGATCCTTTTTCATAAAGCCCAGAATTTTCAAGGAAGCGGAAAGGGACTTGGCCGGCTTGTAGGGACGGTCGCTGGCAGTCAGGGCCTCGAACACGTCAGCAATGGCCATGATGCGGGCCGGAATGGACATCTGGTCACGGAGCAGGCCGTCCGGATATCCCGTGCCGATCATGGTTTCGTGATGGCTGCCCGCAATTTCCGGCACCCTGCGCAGACTTTTGGGAAAGGGCAACTTGGTGAGCATCTTCTTGGTGACGGTCACATGGTTGTTGATAATGGCCCGTTCCTCCTTGGTCAAGGTGCCCTTGGGAATGCACAGGTTGTACACCTCGTTTTCGGAAAGGAATGGCTCCGGCTTGCCCTCCGGGTTGCGCCAGCGATACTGGGCAATCATCTTGACCCGATCCTGCAACTCCTGGGACATGAACTCACCACCCACATTGCATTCCATGATAAATTTGCGATCCGCTTCCAATTGGACGAGCCGTTCCTGGAACGCCTGTTCCGCGACGGCCAACTGCTGGTGCTGGGTCTCAACCTGCGTGGAGGAGGGGGCTGACGCACCGCTGTACTGGGAGATGATTGCCAGCTTCTGGTTGAGATGGTCAATCTCGGTATCCCGCTTCAACACTTCGAAGCGGGTAGAGATGGTATGGATGCGGTCATAGATGGTTTCCAGTTTGGTAGCCTTGTCGACCACATACTCCGGGGTGACCACCTTGCCGCAGTCGTGCATCCAGGCCGCGATCCGGATTTCATACAACTCATCCTCGGTCGGATTGAAATCCCCCAGATCGCCCAGGTCGGACTCCTTGGCCGCCTTGGCAATCATGTCCGACAAAATCGGCACCCGATGCCCGTGCCCGCCCGTGTAGGGAGACTTTTCGTCGATGGCCGCCGCAATGGTCTGAATGAACGATTCAAACAGCTTTTTCAAATCGCTGATCAGGCGCTGATTGGTGAGAGCAATGGCCGCCTGCGAGGCCAACGATTCGGCCAGTTGCTGGTCTTCGGCAGAAAAGGACTTGATCTCTCCCGTGTCGATATCCATGGCGTTGATCAACTGCAACACGCCAATCAACTCGTTTTCATGGTTTTTGAGCGGGACGACCAGGAAAGACTTGGACCGGTACTTCATGGCCGTGTCAAAAGCCCGCATCCCGGAAAAATCAAACCCATCAGCCTCATAAGCGTCGGGAATATTGACAGTTTCTTCTTTGAGGGCCGTGTAGGCGGCCACCATGGCCAGGTTGGGTTTGCCCAACCGGTAAAGAGGCAATTCGGGCAATTTGATGGGCACACCGGTCGTGCCGCCCTGGGCAATCTTTAACGAATCTGTGCGGAGGATTTGGAATTTGAGGGTTTGGTTGTCGGTCAAGGTGTACAGGGTGCCGGCATCCGAGTTGGTCAGCGCCTTGGCGCCCAGCAGGATGGTCTCCAGCAACATGTCCGGATTTTTCATGGTGGAAAGGGCAACGCCGATCTCGTTCAGGCGGTTGACCCGATCCAGGAGATGCTTGCGCTGCTTTTCAAAGGCATCCGTCGCGTCTTGTTCCGTGTGATTGGTATCTGCATTCACGCCAGAGATCTCCCAAGCTGAAACATTCCCTTGCCTGACCTTCGTTCATGCTAACGGGAAGAGTGCGGCATGTCAACAGCATATCCTGGCAGGGCAGCGTATGGTGTTCCCCGAGATGGCACTGGGATAAATTTTACATAATACATCTTCTACGACCAACTCAGCTGACCGCCCGCCAATGCTGGTATGTGTCGCAGAAGATGTATTATGTAAAATTTTGGAGTACGGAGTGCAGGGACCGGTCGGCACGGCCAGGATGGTCGACTGACCTATTTGACCTCCATCGGGGTCAGATAGACTTGCACCTCGCTTTTGTCGTCTTCCAGACCGCGCAGGATTTTGTCTCTGAGGACATCGACGATCAAGTCCCCTTCATAGACCTTGAGCCGACCATCCACCTGTACGTTGAGGATGACATGCAGGGCATCTCCCATGACCCGGGCACGCAGGTAGGCCACCCCCAGCACGCCTGGCGACTGTTTGGCGATGCGGTAGATGGTCTCCAGTCTTTCCCGGTCCGGCATGGTATCCATCAAGCCCTGGATGGCCTCCAGCATTAATTCAAAACCGATATGCAGGACGATCAGCGACAGGGCCACACTGGCCAACGGATCGGCAATGGGAAAACCGAAGGTGGCGAACAGCAGCCCGATCAGCACGCCCGTCGAGGAAATGGCATCGGAACGGTTGTCCCAGGCATTGGCCATAATGGCGGGACTGTTGAGTTCGGTGGCAACGCACCGCTGATCACGAAACATGATTTCGTTGGCGATGATGGAAAGCAGTGCCCCCAACACCGCGATGCGACTGGGCGCCTCATAGGTGCCATGCATGACATTCAGCACGGAATCCAGCAACAGGAAAAAGGCGCCCACCGCCAGGATCATACCCACCAGAAAGGAGGACAGAAACTGAATCTTGCCATGACCATAGGCATGATCTGCATCGGCTGGCGTATTGGAAATGCGCATGCTGATGATGGTGACGATGGAGGCAATGACATCCGCTCCGGAATGGAAAGCATCGGCCACCAGGGCGGCACTGCCCGTCATGATACCCAGTCCCCCCTTGAACAGCATGAGCGACCCGTTGACGGCAATCGCGTAGTAGATCACCACATCCCGGCAGCGTATACAGTGCGGAAATTTCATGGTTGCCTTCTTTGGGTTGTGCTCCGGTTGCGCCGGTGGTCAGGGAGATGCCAACCGGGTTGTTGCCAGGCGATCAGTGACTGCGCACCAACGGGCCCCTCTTTTACCACAAGACAGTGGGGCATTCAAACCAAAAAATGGGGCTTTCTGATCCTGCCCGCATCCGAAAACTTGCTGTATGGCGTTTTGCCGCATAGAATCCCCGATGATGCATCCGCTCTTCAGTTCTCTTCAGGGAAAACCCGTTCATGACGCGCCGTATTCTGGTTACCAGTGCCCTCCCCTACGCCAACGGTGCCATTCACCTGGGCCATCTGGTGGAGTATATCCAAACCGACATCTGGGTGCGTTTTCAAAAATTGCAGGGCCATGATTGTGTCTATGTCTGCGCGGACGACACCCATGGCACGCCGGTCATGCTCCGTGCCCGCCATGAGGGCATCACCCCGGAACATCTGGTGCAACGCATGCACGGGGAACATCTGGCCGATTTCCAGGCTTTTGCCATTGGGTTTGACCAGTATCATTCCACCCACTCGGTCGAAAACCGTCTGCTGGTCGAGGAGATATACGGCAAAAACCGGGCGGCCGGCCACATTCAGGTGGAGACGGTCCATCAGGCCTATTGCAACAAGGACGCCATGTTTTTGCCGGATCGGTTCATTCGCGGCACCTGTCCGGGATGTGGCGCCTTGGAGCAATACGGGGACTCCTGCGAGGTCTGTTCTGCCACCTACTCCCCTTTGGACTTGCAACAGGCGGCGTGCGCCTTGTGCGGCGAGCCACCGGTCCGGAAATCGTCCGAGCACCTTTTCTTTCAGTTGGGCCATTTTGAGACCTTCCTGAAGGAGTGGACCCGTTCCGGCACCCTCCAGCCGGAAATGGCCAACAAACTGGATGAATGGTTCTCCAGTGGATTGAAAAATTGGGACATTTCCCGGGATGGCCCCTATTTCGGGTTTGAAATTCCCGATCAACCGGGCCAGTATTTTTATGTCTGGCTGGATGCGCCCATCGGCTACATGGCCTCCACCTGGCATTACTGTCAGCGGACCGGTCGCGCCTTCGATGACTATTGGCGCCCGGGCAGCACGGCAGAGGTCTACCACTTCATTGGCAAGGATATCCTCTATTTCCATACTCTGTTCTGGCCTGCCGTCCTGCAGGGGGCCGGTTTCCGCACGCCCACGGCGGTCTTTGCCCACGGTTTTCTGACGATCAACGGCCAGAAAATGTCCAAATCCCGGGGCACCTTCATCAACGCCCGAGACTATCTGCATCACCTGGACCCGGAATATTTGCGCTATTACTATGCCTGCAAGCTGACCGGACGGGTGGATGACCTGGACCTGAGCCTGGATGATTTTGTGCAGCGGGTGAACGCGGACATGGTGGGCAAGGTGGTCAACCTGGCTGCCCGTACTGCCGGGTTCTTGTCCAAGCAGTTTGACGGTTGTTTGAGTGCCACCTATCCAGACGATGGCGGGTTGTATCAAGCCGGTGTCCAGGCAGGTGACGAGATTGCCCGCCTCTACGAAGCCCGGGAATACGCCAAGGCGATGCGCGCCATCATGGCGTTGGCGGACCAGGCCAACCGCTACGTCGAAGACCGTGCGCCCTGGAATCTGGCCAAACAGGGAAAAAAACAGGAACTGCAGGATGTCTGTTCGGTGGCCATCAACCTGTTCCGGCTCCTGCTGACCTATCTTGCGCCCGTGTTGCCGGTCATGGCGGACAAAACCCGTGCCTGGTTGAATCTGCCCGATCTGACCTGGGCAGACCGTCGTTTTCCTTTGTCTGGTGTCGTCATCCAGGCGTATCGGCACTTGATGTCCCGCATCGAACCGACGCAGGTGGCGGCATTGCTGGCGGTCACCTCTCCACCGCCCGCAGCCCCGCCGCCGGTGGATCTCCCCTCCTCCCCAACCATTTCCCTGCCTGCTTTTGCCCAGGTGGATTTGCGGGTGGCGCGCATTCTCCAGGCCGAGCATGTGCCTGGAGCCGATAAATTGTTGAAGTTGACCCTGGATCTGGGAGAATTGGGGCAACGCACCGTCTTTGCGGGCATCCGGGCCGCCTATGATCCGGCAGTGCTGGTTGACCGTCTGACCGTGGTGGTGGCCAACCTGGCACCGCGCAAGATGAAATTCGGTCTCTCGGAAGGGATGGTCCTGGCAGCCAGCCAGGCCAACAGCGACGATAAAACCGCACTGTTTTTGCTTTCCCCCGATGCCGGTGCACAACCCGGCATGCGGATACAATGATACAACCACCAACCATTCAGGGACGATCATGGCACAGATGCACACCAAAACACTCTTGCTGACCGATTCTTCCATCATCGACCGGATGATTGTCAGTGGGCTCAACAAACCGGATCACGACCTCTTGTCGGTCTCTTCCAAGGATGCGGAATGTTTTGAAAAAATAGTTGAATTTCAACCAAATCTGCTTTTCATCAAGGCCGAATTGAATCATCTGCAGGGCATAGCCATGTGTGAGCGTGTTCGCCAGCATGAGGCAACCCGTCATGCCCGGATTGTTTTTCTTTCTTCCAATCCCAATATGCGTGAGCAGGCCATTCAGCGCCGGGTGGACCGTTTCCTCTCCCTCCCCTTCACACCCCAGGACATTCGTCTGGCGGTGGAACTCCTGATGACGAAAAAACCCATCGTGCTCTATGTCGACGACAGCGACATGATGCATCACCTGGTGGTGCCGGCGCTGCGGGATGAGGGATACGAGGTATGGGAGGCCTGGGATGGCCGGGAAGCGGTGGACTTGATGGACCGGTCGGATGGCAAGGTGGATTTGATTCTGTCCGATGTGGAAATGCCACTGATGAACGGTTATCAATTGTGCCACAACGTCCGCTCGTCGTTTGCCGAAGATATTCCCTTCCTCCTGTTGACCTCGCTGGATACGGAAGAGGCCATCATGCAGGGATTTGAAGCCGGCGCGGATGATTATCTGCTCAAGCCGGTGGTGTTGACGGAGATGCTGGGTCGGGTGAAGCGTTGGTTGAATGACCGCAATCCCCACAAAGTGGTGCGGTCGGAGCGTATTCTGGTTGTGGACGACTCGCAGATTATCCGTATAATGATAACCAAAGCTTTGAATACGCAAGGTTTTCAGATTGACGAGGCCGAAGACGGACTGGCGGCTGTGGCTCTGCTGCGGGAGAAGGAGTACCACCTCCTGATTACCGATTATGAAATGCCTCGCATGGATGGTTTGGAGCTGTGCCACCGCGTGCGTCAGGGTGAAGCGGGAGCAGCCGATCTCCCCATTCTGTTTGCCACCAGTCGCACATCCAAGACCGATACGGTCAAGATGCGTTCCATTGGTGTCCAGGCAGTCATTGCCAAGCCGTTCAACCCGGACCGGGTAGCTGCCGAGGTGGAGCGGGTGCTGGCAGAGTTGGTATTGCAGCGCAAGCAGCAGCTTATTCAGCATTATTTTCCAGAACAGTGGCTGGCATCGGCCTCTGGACAACATTTTCTGGACCATTCCGGGCAGGACCCCAACTTTGCGGATGACCAGTCCCGGACCCTTTTTACCGTGCGGATTGCCAATTTTGTCCAACTTTCCCGCCAGCACAACTCCCAGGGAATGGTCAAGCAGGTCAACCACTATCTGGAGTGCATGGCCAAGGTATTGGACCAGTTTGAACTGCCCATCGAACAATTGTCGGGTGATCGCATGGTCTTTTCCCTGAGTGGTCAGGATGCCGACATCATCCGGGCTGTGCGGATCGCCTGGGCCATGACGGAGGCACTGACGACGCTGAACAGTACGGCCGGTTATGCGCTGAAGGTCAGCATTGTGCTGCATGTTGGTCATGTCATGCTGGGCAATGTGGGTATCAAGAGTCTGGGGCGGCATTTGACTTTGATGGGAGAAGGGGTGCAGGTGACCCGGGCGATCGGCCAGTCCCTGCTGGATGCCGGCATTTTTTGTTCCGCATCCGCCCTGAAGCAGGTCCAATCGGTGGCAGAGGTGCAGGAGCACGGCGCCATTGCCGTGCCAGAGCGGGGCGAGTCAGTGACGGTCTATCGTCTGACACAATTGAAAGAGGGTTGAGACCTGTTGCGATCACCCTTCCATTGGAGGGTCATTTTTGGCCTTGATCATCGTTTCGTCCGACGGGGTGTCAAAACCCGCCAGCCAGCCTGCGGCGCATGTTGAAAACGCCGCAGCAAAAACCGGCTGCGGCTTTTTTGAAAAGCAACAGCAAAATCCCAGGGCTCTGCCCTGGACCCGCCAGGGGGGTGCCCCCCCTGGACCCGCAATCCCGGCACAGTTGAGGTGAGCATGGACGAAACGATGATCAATGCCTCCTTTTTCAGTCCAGTCCGGTATTGGCCAGATGCGTGCCCAGGCGGACTGGCTGGATCGCCTGGCACAGGCCGGTTTTTTTTGCCAGGGTGACCAGTGCCCCGCACAGGGTCCCCTCCTCCTGGGCCTGCTCGAAATGGGTCGGCATCTGCTTGAGAAACCGGGGCATGACCGACTCGGTTTTCATGCCGATGACGGACCGGTAACAACCGGTCATCCCGACATCGGTCTGGAAGGCGGTGCCTCCTGGCAGGATTTGCTGGTCGGCGGTGGGAATATGGGTGTGGGTTCCCAACACGGCCGATACCCGCCCATCCAGATGGTGGGCCAGCGCCCCTTTTTCCGAACTGGCCTCGGCATGCATGTCCACAATGATGGCATCCGCCTCCCGCCCCAGTCGTACCCGTTCCAGGAAACGATCCGCTGTCTGGAACGGGCAGTCCAGGGGGTCCATGAACACCCGACCCGACAGATTGAGCACGGCCACCCGCCATCCCGACAAGGTTGTGAAGATGACAAACCCCTTGCCGGGCGCTCCGGGAGGGTAGTTCATGGGCCGCAGCAGGTGGCGTTGGCTGTCCAGATACGCGAAGATCTCCTTGTACTTCCAGATATGGTTGCCCGAGGTGATCACATCGATGCCTGTCTGGAACAGTTCTGTCGCGACACCGGGGGTGATGCCAATGCCACCGGCGCTGTTTTCCCCGTTGGCAATCACCATCTCCAATGTATGCCGTTGCTGCAGCCTTGCCAACTGCCGGTCCAGTGCCCGCCGACCTGACTTGCCGAATATGTCGCCAATGAACAAAATGTTCATGGTGTCGACAGGGGGTTCCTTCAACTGTGGCGCCTCATCTGCTAGAATCACCCTTGTCTCCTCTGGTTCCGGGCCGATGTGCAGGACCGGACCGCTTTTGCACAATGTGGATAGGTTGGAACGACATGGCGCGTATTTGCTATTTTGCCTGGGTTCGGGAAAAGATCGGCACCCCGGAAGAGAGTCTTGTCCTGCCGGAGGCCGTCGGCACGGTCAGTGCGTTGCTGGATTTTCTGTGCCACAAGGGTGAACCCTATGCGTCGGTCCTGGCCGATCCGCAACTGTGCGTGGCAGTGAACCGGCAACACGCGCAGCGGCAGGATGCGCTCACCGACCACGATGAAATCGCCATTTTTCCCCCGGTGAGTGGCGGATGATCCCCTCCTCTCCCATTCCGGTACTGGGCTTTGCGGCGGCCAGTGGCACCGGCAAGACCACCTTGATGGTGGGAGTCATTCAACAACTGCACCGGGAAGGGCTGCGCGTGGCGGCCATCAAGCATGGTCACCACCCCGCCGATCCCGATCTGCCGGGCAAGGACACCTACCGGTTCCGCCAGGCCGGCGCAGCCACCGTGCTGTTTGCCGCACCAGAACGCTGGTTTCTGATCCAGGAGTTGCACGACCGGGCGGAACCCACCCTGGAGGAGCAGGTGAACCACTTGCAGGGTCATGACCTCATCCTGGTGGAGGGCTACAAGAATGAAGGCCACCCCAAGATAGCCGTGCATCGCCTGGCCAGCGGCCAGGAGAGCCTGCACGACCGGTTGGCCAATGTGGTGGCTGTGGTGACCGACGATCCCCGGTTGCACTCCAGCCTGCCGCAGTTTGCCCTGGATGATTGCGTCGGCGTGGCCCGTTTCATTCGTTCCTATTTGAATTTGTAAAACTCGCGCTGCAGGTATGCCACCACATCCGCCTCGTCTTCCGGCCACCACCGGGTGTTGAGCACCTGCTGGTTGCAAAAGGAGACCTGACTTTTCAATTTTTCCAGTGATTCCAGATGTCCCTTTCGGGTATAAATGGCATTGGCGTTGCCGTTGGCCCGGCGGGCATGGCAATCGGTCATGCAAGCGGGATCGTGCAGTTGCTGGCCCTTGACTGCGTCGGCAGCCCAACCGGGCAGGGCCGCCCAGACCGGGAGAGCCAGGACCAGAGCGGTTGCGTACCCTTTTTTCATCGTGTCATCCCCCAGCAAGAGTATTGAATATCCATGAATATTGTTCATGAGCAAGAGGTCCCCCCTGCTCCGTCATCGGTCCGGATACTGGTGGTCGGCACGGGGGCAGTCGGTGGATACTACGGTGCCCAATTGGCCAAATCCGGAGCCCTGGTCGCCACCACGCACCGTTCCGACTTTGCCGTGGTGCGCGAGCATGGCATCCACATCGATGGCATAAACGGCTCATACCACTTCCAGCCCGTTCAGGTGCTGCAGCATGTTGCCGACTTTGACGGGTTCCCGGATTATATCCTGGTTGCTCTGAAAGCGCTTGGGGAAATTGTGACGGAGGAGATCATTCGTCCGGTGGTCGGCCCGGATACCGCCATCCTGCTGCTGCAAAACGGCGTGGACACGGAAGAGAATGTGATCCGCGCTTTTCCTGACAACGAGGTGCTCAGCGGTTTGGCTTTCGTTTGCCTCAACCGTACCGCCCCCGGTCAGATCAGCCACACCTGTTATGGGCATTTGATTATTGGCCGCCTGCCCCAGGGCCCTTCCCGCTCCGCACACCGACTGGCACAACTGTTCGAAGAGGCCGGTACCCCCTGCCCCGTGACAGACAATATTGTCCTGGAACGCTGGAAAAAGCTGGTGTGGAACGCGGCCTTCAACCCACTCTCCGTCCTGGGACAGGCCACGACCCGGGAGATCCTCTCCCATCCTGACACAGCACAACTGGTCCAGGAAATCATGACGGAGGTGTGCCGGGTGGCTGCCGCCACCGGCCACCCCCTGCCGGAAGGCATCGTCCAGAAAAACCTGGAGGCCACCCGGCGAATGAAACCCTACAAGACCAGCATGTTGCTGGATTACTGGGCCGGACGCTCCATGGAGGTGGATGCCATTCTGGGCAATGTCATCCGCGCCGCGCGACGGCATCATGTTGCCGTTCCCAGGATGGAGACCGTGCATGCTCTCCTGTCACTGCTTGCCAGACCAGGGGCCCTGCCGCCGGTTTCCCCCTCTGGGTTGCCGGACGTGCCCCCGGTCAATCATCAATAGGTTTTCAGCCACGTGACCAGGATGTAGGCCTGGACCAGGGAGATGGCGATCAAGCCGTAGGTTCCGCCGACGCACACAAAGGACAAAAACCGGACCAGAGCATCCTGCGGTTGCCAACGGTATTTGGCATTTGTAAAATATTTCGACATTTTTGATCTCTCCTTGGATGTGGCCATGCGTACTCGTGTCGGGTCTTGCCCAAGCAATCCGGCGCCGGGCCGGTTGCTGTCGTCGATCTTGCGCCACAAAAAAGCAAGACCTGCGCCAACTCCCGACATCGACCACCAATCGTGCGGGCCAGCTGGATCGGTCGGGGATTTTGGTGTTGTGCATTTGATAAACGAATTGTCAATCAATATGTTATTTTTGTTGATCGGCGATCAGGGTTTGCAGACGGCGGTGGGCATGCTGATGTCTGACATGAAAATAGGCATGGATCTGGCGGGCATCGTTGACAGCGAGTGGTTTGAAGACGATCCGCACCCGGTGGCGTCCCTCCTGCTCATCAATGTGCAAGATGTTGCCATCCAACATTATTTTTGGTGCTGTCTCCGTTTCCGTACGGGTGTCAACAGTTTGGACAGGCAGTGCAAAGCGCATTTTGACCGGGGTAAACATGACGGTATCCTGGAGCAACGGATCGCTTTTCAGGACAATGCAAAGACCGCCCTCCGACAGGTTGGCCATCCAGCCGCGCAGGACCTCGGTGCCGATGCGAAAGCTGACCGGAATTGGGGTGTGGGGCACCAGGCGGTCAAAAAGGCGTCGGCCGATTGGTCCCTCTGTCGAGACAATCTGTTGCAGCGCGACCGTGTTCTGCCCCCAATCCAGTGAAGTCACGGCGGCTTGCAAGCCGCGGGGCAGATGGGGCAACGCCAGATACGTCCTCCCCTCCTCCCGCATGGCCAGCAACGACTCCGCATGGATCTGCACCAGCACGCCTGCCGCACCGTACTGGAGGACCAGTCCCGGGTGGACAATGGGAATCCCATCGAACTGATTGAAAAAACGAATTTCTTGTATACGGCTGTGGACAGTCCGGAACTCGCGCTCGATGTCCACATGGTGTTTGAGGGTCGGATTGTCCAGATGGACGGAGAGCCGGCAAATCGGTGCCTGATCCAGCATGCAGAGCCGCTCTTCAACACGGATGGGTTCGTTGAACAACTCCCCCATCCCCAGGACAATCCCCTTGAACAGGGGACACAATTTGCGTGGAGAGACGTAGGCAGCGGTCACCTCGCAGTAGGTCAGGCGATAGGTGCGGATGTCCGGTGGCTTGACCCCATCCGTGGTGCTGGCAAAGGCGGACAGGATATCCCGGGAGAGATGTTCCAGTATATCCAGGGAGCGCCACTCTTCCCGGATCAGTCCCATGGAACGCCCCATGGTGACCAGTCCGGGGCTCATATGCCGGCCCAGTTGTTCCAGGGTGACGGTCAGCGATTGGTTCAGTATCCCGGCGGCTGCGGCAAACAGATCGAAAGCGCTCTCATCCGGGTAGAAGCAATCCGGGGCAAACAGTTGTTCGGCCAGATTGGCCTCCCGCATGACAGTCGGCCATTTTCCTTCGCCGCAGCGCGACTCCAGAAAATCTTCCAGCGCCAAAAAAATTATGCCGTGCATCGGTCATCCAATCTCTGTATCCTTTTGGGATTACACCGGAAGGTGCTCTTTCCAGTCACTCTGACTTAACGCTTTGGCTTTGGAGGCAATTCGTGGCCACGACCGTCCATCACCACCTCATCATTCTGGGTTCCGGCCCGGCCGGCTATACGGCTGCCATCTATACAGGACGGGCCAACCTGAATCCCGTCCTGATACAGGGCATGCAGCCCGGCGGACAGCTCACTGTTACCACAGAAGTGGACAACTTTCCAGGGTTCGAAGAGGGCATTCAGGGACCTGAGCTGATGAACAGGATGGAGGCTCAGGCCAAACGGTTTGGGACCCGGATCATTTCGGATCTGGTCAACCAGGCCGATCTGGCGCCCGAACGTCGTCAGGGAGGGCCTTTCCGGCTGATCTGCGATTCCGGGGACGTGTATACCTGTGATGCGCTCATCATTGCCACCGGGGCTTCGGCCCGCTGGCTGGGACTCGAGTCGGAAAAACGGTTGAGTGGTTACGGCGTTTCCGCCTGCGCCACATGTGACGGATTTTTCTATCGCGGCCAGGAGATTGCCATCGTGGGAGGCGGGGATACCGCCGTGGAAGAGGCGTTGTTCCTGACCAATTTTGCCAGCAAGGTTTCCATTATTCACCGCCGGGATGCCTTGCGGGCGGAAAAGGTGATGCAGGAGCGGTTGCTGGCCCATCCCAAGGTTCAGCCCATCTGGAATTCAGTGGTCGAAGAGGTGTTGGGCGATCCCCAGGCAGGTGGTGTCACAGGGGTCCGCCTGAAAAACCTCCAGACTGGCGAAACCCACATTCTGGCCGTGACCGGTCTTTTCATCGCCATCGGCCACACCCCCAACACCGCCATTTTTGGTGATCAACTGACCAGGGACGAGACGGGTTATCTGCTGACCCACCCCCACTCCACTGCCACCAATATTCCTGGTGTGTTTGCTGCGGGAGATGTCCAGGACAAAACCTTCCGTCAGGCGATTACCGCAGCCGGTACAGGCTGCATGGCGGCCCTGGAGGCGGAACGCTATCTGAACGAACTGGCTGGGGCAGCGACCCGTATCTGACTCCGGACGTTTCTCATCCTCGCCCTCTCCCTCCCCGCCTCCTCGCCGGGGAGGCGGAGGGCAGCACTGTCTGACGGCGCCCGTCGCCATGGATGGCATCTGTTGAGAAAGGCTGGCCGGAGGCTGGAAGATGGAGAAAGAGACGATCCTGGTGGTGGATGATGAACCACTCATCTTCGCCGCGATCAGTGACACATTGGGAGAGACCTATCAGCTTTACCATGCCGGCAATGGTGCAGTGGGTTTGCAGTTGTTTGAACAGTATCGGCCCATTCTCATCATTCTCGACATGCGTATGCCGGTTTTGAATGGCATTGAATTCCTGAAACAAATGAATGTTTCCCCCCTGGACCCGTACGCCGTGATCGTGCTCTCCGGGCACGCCGCCGGGGCCGAGGTCAGGGCCTGCTACCAGATGGGTATTACCGCCTTTTTGCGAAAACCGTTCGATGTTTTCGAGCTGAAAGGTTTGGTGGAACAGTGCATCGCTGCCAAGAAGCTGCAAAAGGAGCATGCCAATCTGCTGTCCGAGATCAGGGATCGAGAAAATGCCGAAACCATGGATCTGCTCTTTTCCCTGGTCGGCGATTTTTCCAACATCAAGGACCGGGAAAATGCCGAAACCATGGATCTGCTTTTTTCCCTGGTTGGGGATCTTCTCTGCATTATCGACAGTCAGGGTCGGCTGTTGCGGGTCAGCCATTTCTGGGAAAATGTGCTGGGTTATCCGCAGGAGACACTGAAAAATCAGGTTTTTCTGGATTTTCTGCATCCCGATGACGTGGCCGATTTTCGTGCCACCATGGATGCCCTGCTGGGTCAGTCGAAATCGACCATCATCCACATCACCAATCGCTACCGGCACAGGGACGGTTCCTGGCACTGGATCGAGTGGTCCATCGCCTCACACAAGAAACAAGCCTTCTATGCAACCGGTCGGGATATTACCGAACAAAAACACCGCGAGGAACAATTGGTGCATGCCCGGGATTTGGCCGATCAGGCCAACCGGGCCAAGGGGGCCTTTCTGGCGACGGTCAGTCACGAAATACGTACTCCCATGAACGCCATCATTGGTCTGAACACCCTGGCCCTCCAACACAATCTGCCCCTCAAGGTGAGGGATTATCTGCGCAAAATGCGCACAGCCTCCCACTCTTTGCTGCGTATTCTGAACGATATTCTGGACTTGTCCAAAATGGAGGCGGGCAAGCTGGAAATGGAACAGATCCCGTTTTATCTTGTTGAGACATTTGAAAATCTTGGCAATCTGTTCCGGCATAAAGGCGGCGACAAAAACATTGAACTGGTGCTGGTTTTGCCCCCCGATCTGCTCCTGGAGGTTGTGGGCGATCCGTTGCGGCTGGGACAGATTCTGGTCAACCTGGTCAGCAATGCCATCAAGTTTACCCCCGCAGGCGAGGTGGTGGTCCAAGCCCGTTCCCTGGAGCAAACCGGGCAGAAGGTCTGGATTCAGTTTACGGTGCGGGATACAGGCATCGGCATTGCACCGGAGCAACAACAGGCGTTGTTTCATGCCTTCGCCCAGGCGGACAATTCAACCACCCGCCGTTATGGTGGCACCGGTCTGGGACTGGCCATCTCCAAACAGTTGGTGGAGCGAATGGGGGGACGGATATGGGTGGAGAGCACGCCGGGGACGGGCAGTCAATTTCATTTTACCGTGGCGCTGGGTATCGGTCTGGAATCCACCCGTCGTCCTCTGATCATGGATGCGGATTTGCAGGGATTGCGGGTACTGGTGGTGGATGACAACGAAACCTCGCAGGAGGTGTTGCGGGAATTGCTGGAGGGTTTTTCCCTCTCGGTCACGACGGTGGGCTCCGGGCAAGAGGCATTGGCCGCCTTGCGCCTGGCTGGCCAGACCGATCAGCCCTATGCGTTGGTTCTGGTTGACTATCGCATGCCAGAGATGGATGGCTTGACAACCGCCGCCGGGATCAAACAGGAGGCAACACTGTTTCGCATCTGTCCCCGTCTGGAGCCGGTCGTGCTCATCCCGAAAGTCGTGTTGATGAGTGCTTTTGCCAGTGATGATGTCCAGAAGAACGCCGAGCAGTTCGGTCTGGACGGTTTTATCGAAAAACCCTGTTCTCGCCTGTTCCTGTTCGACACCATCCGGGAACTGTTTGGCAAAGAGGTATCCAGTCATTTTCAGCAGCAAAATCTGTCTGACGTGGAGCAACAGGTGCGATCCGACCTGAACGGAGCACGTATCCTGCTGGCGGATGATATTGATCTCAATCGGCAAGTGGCGCGGGAACTACTGGAAGGCATGGGCTTGTTGATCGAATTGGCAGCCAATGGGCGGGAAGCAGTGGAAAAGGTGGCGCAGGAAGGCGCTCCCTTCGACGCTGTGCTGATGGATCTGGAGATGCCGGAGATGGATGGTTATCAAGCCGCCCGAACCATTCGTCAGAATCCGCTGCATGCCGGGCTGCCCATCATTGCCCTGACTGCTCACGCCATGGATGGCATCTGGGAACAGTGCCGGGCAGCGGGGATGAGCGATTATCTGACCAAGCCGATTGACAATGTGGAGTTATGCAAACTCTTGCTGCGCTGGATTCCGGCCCGTCCGGTCGATCCGGCCATGCTGGAGGTGATGCCCACCCTCGGCGTGGCGCCGCAGCAGGTGATTCATGAGCAGGCATCGGCCAGCACCACGCTTGAACCGGCGGTCGGCCTGCCCGGCTTCGATGTGCAGTCTGCCCTGCAGCGTCTGAACAACAATGGCCAATTGTTTCGCAACTTGTTGTTGGGGTTGTATCGGGACTGTCGGGATGCCGCGGCCCGAATGCGTGCCGACCTGAACCGGCCACAGGAAGATGGCCGGCAGACGGCCCGGATTCTGGCCCATACGATCAAGGGCATGGCAGGCAACCTGTCTGCCGAACAGCTGTTCCGGGCCGCCCGCGATCTGGAGGATGGCATTCACGAAGCCAGAAAGGGCGACTGGCCAGCCTTGCTGGACGAATTTGAACGAGCTCTTCAGGAGGTGTTGCAGTCGATCCAGACCCATATACTGCAGAAGGGCGCCGGGGAGACAGGGGCGGACCCATGCGATGCACCGCAACTGGATGATGTGGCCATCGCTGCCCAGCTGCAGACACTGTTCCGGTTGATCGATACCAGCCACTCCGGTGCAGGGGATGTGTTGGCTGTGCTGAAACCCTCTTTGCTCCGACGGGCCGTGTCACGGGAGCTGCTGGAAGAAATGGAAGAGTCTCTTGCCCAATATGATTTTGACCATGCCCTGCCGCTGCTGCGGGCTGTTGCCCATGCCCTGCAGGTCGATCTGGCGGCATGACAGACATTTCGACTGGCAGCGGTCCGACACGACGTTGTCAGTGGAGTTGCCGAGAATTGCCGCCGTTGCCCATCAGGGGAAAGTACTGCTCTCCCCGGAAGTTGCCGAGGGGATGGTCAAAGCTGATGTCGTTCTCGGTCATGTACTCAAAGTGTCTGAGGACATCGACCAGGGTTCTCATGCCCGCCAGGGCGGCAGGGCTCTGCTTGGCGTCCTTCGCCAAAAATTCCACCCATCTCAGGATTTCATCGGAGGAATATTTTCTTTTTCTTTCCATGGTATGTCCTTCAAATCGGTCATGCGGCGACGGTTGATCTCGTGTGCCGTAGCGCTGATCGGGTACGTTCTGCACGGGACGTGATGGCCAATGCAGCACGACCCCTTTCTGACACGTGCAAAGGGATCGACGCCCTCTGGTTCAGAAATTTTAAGCAAAACATATGCCATAACCGGATGAAGCTGGACAGGTGTCCGGGGTGTGGGAGAAACTGCTGTGGTGTTCATTGTTTGATCAGGCGGCCCAGATCTCCCAACAAGGAGGATTCTTCCCGACTGCCACCACCCCCGCCCTGCAGGCTGGCACTGTTGGCCAGAATGCGGTCGGCCAGTCGGGAAAACGGCAAACTTTGCAGCCAGACCGTGCCGTGCCCCTGGAGTGTCGCCAGAAAAAGCCCTTCGCCACCAAAAAACATGGAGGTCAAGCCGCCAGCCCGTTCAATCGAATAGTCAATTCCAGGCGTGAAAGCGACCAGACATCCGGTGTCGACCCGCAGGCGTTCTCCATGCAGGCGTTTTTCGACAACGGCGCCACAGGCGTGCAGAAAGGCCAAGCCGTCTCCGGTCAATTTTTGGAGAATGAACCCCTCTCCTCCGAAAAAGCCGGCTCCCAGTCGTTGCGTGAAGGCGATACCCACGGTGGTACCCAATGCGGCACACAGGAAGGCATCTTTTTGACAGAGCAGTTCACCACCCAGGGTTGCCAGATGCATGGGGATGATGCGTCCGGGGTAGGGCGCAGCGAAGGCGACCCGCTGTTTTCCCATACCCTCGTTGGTGAAATGGGTCATAAACAGGGATTCACCCGTCAACAATCGCTTGCCGACCGAGAGCATATCCGACAAAAAGCCGGCGCGGGGAGAGGAACCGTCCCCCATTCTGGCCGCGAAGACGATGCCGTCTTCCATGTAGTTCATGGCGCCGGCCTCGGCGATGACTGTTTCACCGGGGTCCAACTCAATTTCCACCAACTGTATGTCCCCGCCGATAATTTCATAGTCTACCACATGGCATCGTCCTGTCTGGGAGACGCGGGAGGTCGGTGCACCTCCCGACCAGGGCTGACTACTGGGCAGGGGAGCGGCGACCGACTGGGCAACGGCCCAGGGAGAGACGGAAGCCGGTGTCGCAGGGGCCTGGTTCCGGACAATGGGCGACTGACAGTGCGGGCAGCAGACCACGCCATCCGCCACCGCAGCGCGACAGCCAGCGCAGGTTGTCATACGGCATGCTCCTTGTTGGTATCAGGCCCGCACAGC
>JAMOAX010000041.1:0-21311 GCA_039908555.1 Magnetococcus sp. DMHC-8 | reverse complement strand
CAGAAAACCCTCCAAAATCTCAAAATTGGCCTTGCTGCGCAAAAGCCGCTTCAGAGCCCAATCGAAGCTGATTAACCGACGTTGTTTCACGTTAATACTCCTCCAGAAACCTGCACCGACGAAAATTTCGGTAGTCAGATGGGTATCAACTGGACACCGGGATAACCATTTTCACCAGTCATTACTTCAAAAAGTTCACAAGCACCTCGTCACCCACCAACACGGTGTGCAGATGATCCGCAGTGCTGTAAGCCACGTAGGTATCGGCCCCGATGGTCGTGTGGCCCGTTGCATCGGTCGCGTGGCTGACGCCGTCCACAACGACAGTGGTATTGGCAGCCAGGAAGGTGTTGATCGCATTCTGGATATTCACCACATCCCCGGCATCTCCCTGGATCAGGCCGGCATATTCGCTGCCAGCGAAATCCATAATATCGTGAATATTCAGGATATTGTTGCCCGCACCCGTCATGTCCACCTTCTGGATGCCGGTCAGCGCCTGGTTGGCCAGCAGGTTGGTCAGGTCCAGGGAAGAACCGGTATCGAGCAGTTTCAAGGTGTCACCGTCCCTTTGCAGGGCGGCGCCCTCCCAGTGGAGGATGTCTGCCAATTGACCGGGGCCTGGCACAGTGCTGTCCCCGTCGATTCCCGCAGGCGCATCGGCCTGTTGGGTGGGCTCAAAATCCAACAGCACCTCTGCCATGGTGCCCTGGTGACCATCGGCATAGGTCACGTCAGCAAAGCCAGTGATGGTATTACCATTCATGGCAATCGGCCCGGCCTCATCCGAGGTCAGGCCCAGGGAGGCGATGCCCAATTGCGCCAAAGTGAACAATTCCTGAGAAGCGGAAATGCCATCCTGATCCTGATCCACCCAGACCTGCAAGCGGGAAAAGTCGTTATCATTGGCGTCAATCTGGCCATCACGGTTGCTGTCCATGGTGGCCAGGGCGGCCAGACTGGAGGTGACATTGGCGGCAGACTGCTCGGAAATCACCTCCCGCAGGTTTTCAATCCGTCCATCGCCATTCTGGTCCAGTACCAACAGTCCATCTTCGGACCCGATCCAGCCCACGGGGTCAGGAATGGTGTCGCCGTTCATGTCGAAACGGGGCCCCGCATTTTTTTCGGTAAGGTGAATGCCATCGCCATTCAGATCCAACACCAGGGGATCTCCCTGACACCGAGTAATAGTCACTTGGACAGCCGTAGTATCGGATGCCTCACCATTTCCACCACTTCCTACAAAAAATTCTATGTTATTTCCTTGCGGCATGAAAACTGTGAAATTTGCTTGTTGCTGAGTCTGAGGATTCACAGGGAGATTTTGGAAGATCCATCCAGTATAATCGGAAAATACACCAGCATCTGTTGTTGTATCAGGACCCCCAGACCGAAAGACAACATTAACATTGTAAGTTCCAGCTGCTGGTACGGTAAACACAAGGTCCATCCATTCGGTTGCACTGGGGTGAAGGGCCAAAAAATCAGGCACGCCAGGCTTAAATATAAGGGGACCGCCACCACTAGTGGTTACTGCCCATACATCATTAGGGTGCCATGGCTGCAACATTCCATGCATAGGTGCAGCGTATATATCGTATGCATACATATACGCCCAAACTGAATTTGGATTTGATGCCATAGAAAAATCTGCATAAGCGTCGTAAGCCACGTTTATGGCATTACTCATCCTGTTTTCTTGCACACCGTAAACATCTGTCCCGGTGGCAACGACAGTCACAAGCTGACCCCGTACAGATTCAGGTACGACCAGCGAACTACCTGTTGCACCGGGAATGTTGACACCGTTCGCCTGCCACTGATAGGCAATATTGGATAATCCATCTGGATCGGAGATCGTGTTGGAAGTAGTGAGCGTTTGCCCTTGAATGACCGTCCCTGCTCCTGCGTAATCCGTTCCGTAGACTGTCACACTACCGGTCATCGCCTCGTTGACATTGGTCACACTGACAGTCACGGCCTGGGTGGCCGTCAGACCGCCTGCATCGGTAGCAATCACGTTAAAACTGTAACTTGATTTGGCTTCATAATCGGCAGAGGCATTGAGTGTCACCGCGCCTGTCGAAGAATTGATGGACAACGCGGCCGCATCCCCTCCACCCAGGCTGTAGGTTTGGGTATCGCCAGCATCCACGTCCGAGGCGGTGGCCGTATAGACCAGGGAACCGGGTGCCGCATTTTCAGCGACCGAACCCGATGTCCCGGAGGTCATGGTCGGCGCCTCGTTGACATTGGTCACAGTGACAGTCACGGCCTGGGTAGCTGTCAGACCGCCTGTATCAGTCGCAATCACGTTGAAATCGTAGCTTGATTTGGCTTCATAATTGGCGGAGGCGTTCAGCTTGACGACCCCTGTCGAAGCGTTAATGTTGAACGATGCCGCATCCGTGCCGCTCAGACTGTAGGTTCTGGTATTCCCGATGTCCACGTCAGAAGCAACGGCGGTATAGACCGTGGTACTGGTGGCCGCATTCTCGGCTACGGTGCCGGTCGTCCCGGAGGTGAAGGTGGGGGCATCATTGCCGCCCGTGATATTGAATACGGCATTGGCATTGGCCGTCAGGACACCGCTGGTTGCCCGGATGGCAAAACTGTCCGTGACCGATTGCCCGGACGCCAGGCCCTGGGTATCCGTGTCGGCGTTGTTCAGGGCATACCCCACCACATTGCTGACCACATTCAATGTTGCCGAACCATAGGTACCAGTCTTGGCGTATGTCACGCCATCAGCGGTGGTCCACCCCTGGCCAACCAGCCAGGAAGTATCATAGGGGGCGATCCCCCTGGCCATGGTGATGCTCGATGCACTGGTACCCCCCGTACCGTTGGCAACACCACCTGCCTCGACCAGGGTTGCGGTGGGTGCTCCCGCCGTCAAGGTCGGCGTCACCAGGTGCGCACCATAGGCCAGAATATTGGGGGCATAAACCGTACTGAAAGCGGAAGCACCGTACAGATAATAATCCAGAGGCACGGTGGAATAGACGACATGACCAGATCCGTAACTATACGAGAAGGCAACAATTTGATTGGGGTCGCCGGTATCCAGCAACTTGTAGGCCCCGGCCGGCAATGAGGCGGCCATGGCATAGCCATGACGGGAGGAACTGCCGCCATCCAGGGTGCTGTTATCCACAGTGCCGCCCGGGCCCGTCTTGAACAGGTTGGAGGGGTCCAGGACATCGATGGGATTGGCGGGATCGCGTACCAGAGAGATGCCACTGAAACCGGGCAGAGTGGCCACTGCCTCCGCTGTGAGCGCGGCACGATCATGAAAGATGAGGGTCATGCCGTTGGCGACGGCGTTGCTGATGTCGGCAAAGCTGGATCGGAACTCCGCGCCCGTGATGCCACTGTTGTCGGGATTCTGGACGTACAGGACCCCCAATCCCGCCAACTCGCCGGCCGACGGCGCATTGATCAAAACCGGTGTCAAACCGGCGACAAAAATGGAGGCCACCTGGTTGCTGTTGCCGGCTCCCAGCGAGGTATCATAGTAGCCCACGCTGGAACTCATCATGCTCACCGCACCATCGTTGGCACCGATAATGTTGAAAACGGCGTTGGCGCTGGTGGTCACCGTGCCGTCGGTCACCCGAATGGCAAAACTGTCGGTGGCCGATTGGCCGGCGGTCAAGGCCTGCGTATCCGGGTCATTGTCGTCCAGCACATAACTCACCACGTCGGTTGCCACGGTCAGCGTCGCAGTGCCGTATATGCCACTCCTGGTGAAGACCCCCGCCCCGGCGGTCCACCCGTTGCCAGTGAGCCAGGCCGTGTCGTAGGAGGCGGTGCCATCCACATCGCCCTTGGCAAAGGGAATGGCCGAGGTGTTGATGCCAGGCGTGCCGTTCCCCGCCCCTCCTGCTTCCACCAGGATGGAGGTCACGACCGTCGGGGCTGCATTGTTGTTTGCGTCGGCCACCACCACCGCCAGGGTGGGGGTGTCGTTGGTACCCGTCACATTGAACACAACGGTGGTGTTGGCGGTGGCCGTGCCATCGGTCACCTGAATGACAAAGCTGTCGCTGACACTCTGTCCGGCTGTCAGTACCTGGGTATCCGTATCGCTGTCGTTCAGGGCATAGCTCACCACATTGGTCGCCACGGTCAACGTTGCGGTACCGTAGGTGCCGGTTTGGGTGTAGGTCACGCCCGCATTGGCGGTACTCCAGCCGTTGCCGGTCAGCCAGGTTGCATCATAGACAACCGGCGTATCCACATCCGCCTTGCTGAGCGTCACGCTCGCCGCATTGGTGCCTGCCGTCCCGTTGGCCGCCCCTCCCGCCTCGACCAGGGTCGCCGTCGATGCAGATGCGGCCAGGGTCGGGGTATCGTTGGTCCCGGTGATATGGAACACAGCATCGGCACTGGTCGTGGCCGCACCATCGGTCACCTGGATGGCAAAACTGTCGGCAGCCGACTGCCCCGCCGTCAACGCCTGGGTGTCGCTGTCGGTCTCGTTCAGGGCATAGCTCACCACATCGATGGCCACGGTCAGTGTCGCGGTACCGTAAATACCGGTCTTGCTGTAGGTGAGCCCCGCATCCGCGGTGCTCCAGCCGTTGCCAGTCAGCCAGGTTGTATCGTAGACCACCGGCGTGTCCACATCCGCCTTGGTCAGAGTGATGCTGGATGCGGCGGTCCCCAACGTAGCGTTGGCCACGCCGCCGGCCTCGACCAATCCCGCCGTCGCAGCAGAAACGGCCAGGGTGGGGGTATCGTTCATGCCGGTCACATTGAATACGGCGCTGACACCGGTGGTCGCCAGGCCGTCCGTCACCTGAACGGCAAAGCTGTCGGTGACGGCCTGCCCCGCCGTCAACGCCTGGGTGTCGACATCGCTGTCATTCAGGGCATAGCTCACCACGTCGCTGGCCACGGTCAGCGTCGCCGTACCATAAATGCCGGTCTGGGTGTAGGTCGCGCCCGCATCGGCAGTACTCCAGCCATTGCTGGTCAACCAGGTCATGTCATAGAACACCGGTGTATCCACATCCGCCTTGGTCAGGGCGATGCCGGCTGCCTGGGTCCCCGCCGTGCCATTGGCCACCCCGCCTGCCTCGACCAGGGTCGCCGTCGGTGCAGAGATGGCCAGGGTCGGGGTGTCGTTCGCGCCGGTGACATGGAAAATGGCACTGTCCACCGCCGTCAATGCGTCATCGGTGACCTGCACGGTAAAGGTGTCGGTGACGGCCTGCCCGACCGTCAAGGCCTGGGTATCCGTGTCCGTGTCGTCCAGCACATAACTCACCACATCCGTGGCCACGGTCAGCGTTGCGGTACCGTAGGTGCCGGTTTGGGTGTAGGTGACACCGCCATCGCCAGTGCTCCAACCGTTGCTGGTCAACCAGTCTGTATCGTAGAAGACCGGTGTGTCCACATCCGCCTTGGTCAGGGCAATGCTGGAGGCCGCATTGCCCAATGTGCCGTTGGCCACCCCACCCGCCTCAACCAATGCGGCCGTCTCTGCCGAGACGGCCAGGGTCGGCGCGTCGTTCGTACCGACAATCTGGAAAACGGTATCGGCACTTCCCGTCAAGGCGCCATCGGTCACCAGGAAAGGAAAACTGTCACGGTCCTCCTGCCCCTCTGCCAATGCCTGGGTATCGGTATCGCTGTCGTCCAGGACATAGCGCACCACATCGGTTGCCACGGTCAACGTCGCCATGCCGTACTTCCCGGCTTTCGTATAGGTGGCACCAGAGTCTGCCGTGCTCCATCCGTGTCGGACCAACCAGACGGCGTCGTAGGAAACCGTCGAATCCACGTCTGCCCTGGACAGGGTGATGCTCGAGGCCGCAGTCCCCGTCGTAGCGTTGGCCACCCCACCCGCCTCGACCAGGGTGTCTGTCGCCTCGGACAGGTCCATGGCCGGCGCATCATTCGCACCGGTAATACGGAATACCGCATCGGCACTCGTCGTCAACGCGCCATCGGTCACCCGAATGGTAAAGCTGTCGGTCGCCTCCTGTCCGGCCGTCAGTGCCTGGGTGGTGGCATGGCTGTCGTCCAGCACATACCGCACCGTGTTGTTCGCCACAGTCAAAGTCGCCGTGCCATACACACCAGCCCTGGAATAGGTCTTGCCGCCATCGGCGGTGCTCCAGCCATCGGCGGTCAACCCGACCACATCGTAAAGGGCCAAAGCCTCATCGCTCTTGGTGATGGTCATCGTCGAGGCCTGCGTCCCTTTGGTACCGTTGGCTGCACCGCCTGCCTCGACCAGCGTGGCAGTCGCCGGAGAAAAGGCCAGCACCGGTGCCAGATTGGGTATCACCACGGGCGTGGATGGAACAGATGCCGCCGCTGCCGGCAGAGCGGGCGCCGGCAGCGGCAGATTGGACAGCGACGGGACTGTGGCCGTGGCCGGTGCATTGTTTGCCGGCGCGCCGGCCGTTGTGTCACTGCCCAACTCTCCCTGCCCGGCCTGCTGCATCGCATTGTAGGCATCCCCCAGGGTGGCGGAAACCTGCTGTTCATCAAGGTGTGCGTTGTCCGGGGCTGCCTCTGCCTCCCCGCGCGCATCGGGGCCGTCTGGGGCCACCGGTTTGGTGGCGCCAGGTTTGTTGGGCTCTGCTGCCTTGGTCTCCGCAGCCTTGGTCTCCGCGGCCGCGCCGTCAACCGCCTTGGGGGCCGTGGCCTTGGCATCCACCTCCTTGTTCTTGCCGTCATCCGGCTTGACCTTGTCCGGCAATACTGGCGGCAATTGGCTGGAAAACTGGTTGATCAAGGCCGGCGGCGCCTGAAAAGGCTGTTTGGGCACCTCTCCAGTGGTGACCACCGTCGCCGTACCGGGGTTCAACAGGGTGACGGTTCCCTGTCCCTGGGCATCGGCAATGTCCAGTACGCCGGCGGTATGCACAACGGTCGTCTGGCCGTCCGCCGTCACCTCACCCTGCAATTCGCTCCCGCGCACGCCAATCTGGGCAGTGGGGGTCTTGAGCAGGGAGTGTCGCCCCGCATGCTGCTTGGCCAGATCGCCACTGGCATACTTGAACATGCCACGTGTCACCGTGGCCTCAAAATTGCCCTCCCCGGCCTCCGGGTTGTAGGCGTATTTGTTCAAGACAATGTTGGCGTTTTCGCCCAACTGCAGCAGGGTCTTGTCCTTGAATGTCAACTTGACCAGACCGCCGCTTTCCGTTTTGACGACATCCTCCTGGTAAATGGGATCGCCTTTTGCCAGATTGCGCGTCACCCCGGCCTTGTTCTTGGCGGTCACCTTGCCGGTCACCTCACTCGCCGTACCGATGGCATTCCCGGCTTCCGCCACCATGTCCGGCCCGGCCACCAAGGTCCCAGAAGATCGGGAAGTGTCGGAAACCAGCAGCAGGGCGACGGTCTCCGGCAGCAGGAACCGGCCATCCAGCGTGGTCAGGGTGGCCAACTGATCGGCAGCAAAATATCCCTGCACGGTAAAGCGTTCCCCATCCGGTCCGACAATGAGCAGATCATCGCCTATGCGATGAAACTCCCCTTCCAGGAGCATGGCGGTACTGGGCACCTGCACAACATTGCCCACCGGCTCTGTCGCCATGTCCAAGACCAGAGGGGCATTTGTGTGGTCAGATAATGTGCCACGCACATCGGCAGCAAGCGGACCGCTTGTTGCGCCCAGATCGGCCGGCGGCGGTTGCAGAAAAACCGGCGCAACCGCCAACATGGCGGCTGGTGGCGGCTTGGTGTCAGTCGGCCTGGACGATGGTGGCTTGGCAGTGGGCAGGGTGGTCGGAGAGGGTTTCGCGGCGGATGGATGGGGCGGTACAGGCAACGCAGCAAGCGGATGGGCAGGCAACGGCCTGGCATCGGGTGGCACAGCCGGTGGCGGCGGAGTGGCCGGAGGGGATTCATGCACCAAGGGCGTCTTGGCAGCCTCGGACGACCTCCTGGCTGGCCTGGTTACCCGGTGTCCCAGCACACCTGCCAGCAGATTGGCGATGCCATCGCCCAGGGATTCGACAGGTACTTCAGCAACCCGCGGGCCGGCCCGGTTCGCTTTTACCGCAGAAGAGGGAGGGGGCTTGACGGATGGGGCGGATTGCTTCTCCGGAGCGACAACAGGCTGCTCTGCGGGTACAGGAGAAACCCCCGGCGATGCCGAAGATTTTTTCCCTGGTTTGGACGGTACAAACAGACTGATGAGGCCAGCTCCCAGGGATTCGACACGGACATCAACCTTCTGTGCCGAAGGCGCCCCGGACCCACGCATGGATGCAGCAGAGGCAGCACCCCGCGATTTCGTTACACTGCTCATGGCCTGTGTACCCCGCATACCAGCAAATGGTCAATGGAGTGCAAACATTATCCCCCCAGGGCTCAACCACCCGTCACTCCTGTCATTCTCATCTCTCTCACCGCCAGAATCAAGCAAATTCGTCCATGCACCCCCTGAAAAGCGGCAGCCGTCTGGTTGGAACAAACGATGATCAAGACTATGGTCATGCGCACGTCGAGCGTATCCCCATGACATGGGGACGAGAACAGGATATAGTGCGTCATTCCATCCCGGTGATGGCCGCAAGACACCTATTACAGGGCAGGTTGGCTCCATACCATGCACGGCCACAGACCACCGCACCGCACCGGTCAACCACCACCGGCCAATCTGCTGCACCGCTCCCATCAATCTGCACGTCTGCAGAAAAAAGTGTCGCAGGTCACCCGCATCCTGGAATTTCACAGCCTGTTTCCCGCCCGGGAACACATACGCCATTTTACCCTGTTTCTGGGCCCGACCAACTCGGGCAAGACCTACCAGGCCCTGAAAATATTGGCCGATGCCCGCTCCGGCAGCTATCTGGCCCCGTTGCGACTGCTGGCTCTGGAGGTGGCGGACACCCTGAACGCCTGGGGCGTCCCCTGTCACATGGTCACCGGCGAAGAGCGCATCGAGGTGGATGGCGCCCTGCACAGCGCCCGCACCATCGAAATGCTCTCCACCCATCAACGCCAGGAAGTCTGTGTCATCGACGAGGCACAAATGCTGGGGGATGCGGACCGGGGCTGGGCCTGGACCCAGGCCATCCTGGGGGTGCAGGCCGAGCGGGTCTGCATCATCGGCGCCCCCGAAGCCCGACCGGCCATCGAAAAATTGCTGCGCCTGACCGGAGAACCGTTCGAGGTGGTCAACCTGGAACGTCTGGCACCGCTGCAGCCGCTGACGGAACCCGTCATTCGTTTCCGTGATCTGGAGCCGGGCACAGCCCTGGTCGCCTTCTCCCGTGCGGCGGTGCTGGGCCTGAAAGAGGCCGTGGAACGGCATACCGGCGCCCGGGTGGCCGTCCTGTACGGGGCCCTGCCACCGGAGGTGCGGCGGCAACAGGCCGAACTGTTCGCCTCGGGCAACGCCCCCCTGCTGGTGGCCACCGATGCCATCGGCATGGGCCTGAACCTGCCGATCCGCACCCTGCTCTTTGCCCAGGATCATAAATTCATCGACCGTCGCAAACAGCCACTGACCCCCATGGAGGTGCGCCAGATTGCCGGCCGTGCCGGCCGGTACGGAAAAAACGAGATCGGCTTGATCGGCACCTTCCGCATTCCCGACGACCACATCATGGCCGCCCTGCAGGCCCGCCCCCCCACGATTCAACGGGCTCATCTGGCCCCCAACTGGGACCATCTGCTGGCGCTCTCCACCCTGGAAGCGGACAAAAAACGGTCCCTGGCGCGGTTGTTGACCCTGTTCGCCCAGGCGGTCAAACCCGATCCCGATGTCTACGAAATGGCCACCCTGGAGGATCAAATTTTTCTGGCCCGGATCACCGACCGCTACCCTGCCCTGGAGATGGAAATCCGGTTCGTGCTGGCCAACGCCCCCGTGCCCCTGCGCGCCCTGACCGCCGTCCTGGCCTTTGAACGGATGGTCCGCACAGTCGCCCAGCAGCACGTCCTCCTGCTGGAGGAGCTGCTGCCCGCCTTTTCCGACGATCTGCCGGTCTCCCTGGATCTGCTGGAGACCGCCACCCGGGTGGTCGATCTGTACTGCTGGCTCCATTTCCGGTTTCCGTCCCAGTTTCCGGAACTGGCGGCGGCACAACACCGGCGCCGGGAGATCAACCGGGACATCAGCAAACTGTTGCGACAGACCGCCAAGCCCCTGGCCAGGACCGCACCCGACGCCCAACCGGCACCCCCTGCCCGCGGGCGCCGGCATCACCACGCCCGACAGCGACGCCATCGGGCCAGGACCGGCAACCCGTCATGAGCATCCACCCAGGCAGGCGTTGCATCGACTCGCTCTTCTGTGCTATCTGTTGCCACGGCGTGACCATCATCCACTTGACCGGCGTTGTTCTGCCCATCACCGAGGCGCATGCGATCCCTTCTCCTCTCCCTGGCCGCCTTGACACTGCTGGCAACCATGGCAGGGCTGGCCGGCCTGTTTTTCCTGCTTGAGCCCGGTCCCGGCGGACGACTGGAGACCGCACGCGAGCTGGGAGAATTGTGGCTGTTTCGCCTCGGTCTGGTGGAGCGCATTACCGAACAACAACGCAAACAGTTGTATGAAGCGGTCTGCACCCGCCAATGCCATGGCCAGGCGGTCATCGAAAACCGCCCCCGCACGGCCATGGAGTGGGATGCCATCGTCACCCGCATGCGTACCGCGGAACGGGCCGGCACCCGCGCCCGCATCTCCGAACGGGAGGCGGCCGTGGCCGCCGCCCATCTGAAAAAATATTTTCTCAGCAATGTCCCGACCGTCCTGCCCAGGGAGGTGATGGTACTGCTCAAAAAACATCTCTGGCGCATGGATTTCGGGGACAGTGACCTCTTTTTCGATGTCATCCATCTGCCACAGCCCCATCGGTCGCTGGTGCCCTACCTGGTGATGAAACCGGGCACCACCTACACAGGGCCCGAAACCCTCTTTGTGGTCTACGTCAACACCCACCAGGGCACCGTGCCCCGCTGGGATCTGTCGCAACAGATCACCCTGACTGTCGGAAATGCAGGGCCGGTCATAAAACCACTTGCCTGGAAGGTGCTTTATGAAGATGATCAACAGCATCATCGGCAGGGCCTGCTCACCTTTCCACCCATCCCCGGGACGGAACAGTCGACGGAAATGCAAATGACCGTCCAGTTGCCGGACATGCCGGCACGCACGTTCCAATGGTTGCTGCCCATTCCTCCTTTGGAGAACCCCCTCTGATGTCGTACGGACCCATGCAATCCTGTCGTCGGTCAACGCTCTGGTGGCTGGCCCTGTTGTGGGTCCTGCTCCCGGGATGCAAGGAGACAACCACCCCCACCGTCCTCAGTCGCGCCCCCGATTTTACCCTGGAAACCTTCGACGGTCCGCCGTGGCGTCTGGGCGATCACCTGGGCAAACCGGTCGTGCTCAACTTTTTTGCCTCCTGGTGCGTGCCCTGCGGCGAAGAGGCCCCGGCCTTTGAAGAGGGATATCAGGAGTTCAAACAAAAGGGGGTACAGTTTGTCGGCATCGCCAGTCAGGACACCCACAGCAAGGCCAAGGAGTTTGTGCGCAAATATGGCCTGACCTACCCCTCCGGACTGGATGCGAGCGGTGTCATCCGGGAGGCCTATGGCGTTTTCGGCATGCCCACCACCTTTTTTGTCGACAAAAAAGGCTTCATCAACTACCTCCACATCGGGGGTGTCAACCGGAACCTGATGCGCCATGAACTGGAAAAAATACTGTAAGCCCCTGTTCCTGCTCCTGCTGCTGGCATGGACATTGACAGGCTGTTCCAAACCCCTGGACCCGCTGCGCGTGGGCGATGCCGCCCCGCCCTTTGCCCTGACCCTGATAACGGGCGAAGCCCGCACCCTGGACCACTACCGCGGCAAAGGACTGGTCGTCACTTTCATGTCCTCCTGGTGCCCCTGTTCCAACGATTCGCTGCCCCTGTTCAAGGAGGCCCACCTGCGCCATCAAAACCAGGTGGCCTTCCTGATGGTGGGTATCCAGGAGGCCGAGAGCAAATTCAAGGAGTTTGTCAAAAAACGTGAGATTACCTACGAAGCGGGCTACGACACCAGCAAGATGGCCCGCACCTATGGCGTCAACGCCCCGCCCACCACCGTTTTTATCGACAAGAATGGCGTGGTCAAACAGTTTTTCTACGGCAATATCAAGGATAAGGCAGCCGAGTTCGCCGGCTGGGTGGCAGAGGTGGCATCATGAGTGAGTTGGGCGTGCTGTGGGACGGTTTTGCCTCTTTTTTTTCCATCTGGCAGGTCTGCATCCTGCAGATCAGCCCCTTCTTCATGGTCTATATCGTCGGGCTCAACGGGGCCACGGCAGCGGCCGGGGTGCCCGGTGACCGGCGTTGGCTGCTGTGGCCGTCCGCCGGTTATGCCGTCGGTTTCAGTGTGATTTTTGCCCTGCTGTCCGCCTCGGCCCTGCCCGTCAGCCGCCTGTTGACCTATCAGATCGAAATGTGGCGGCAACTGGCCGGTGTTTTTTTCCTGATCGTGGCGGGCTACCTGTTTTGGCTGGACCGGTTGGTCCGGCTGCGGCAATGGACCACGCCGTGGCGGGTGGCGCTGTTGTCCGGCCTGCTGGGCATGGCCTTTGCCGTCATCTACTCCCCCTGCATCACCCCCACCCTTTCCCGGATTCTGGGAGTGGCCGTGCACGCCGAAACGGCGGTGCAGGGCGCCATCCTGGCCTGGTGTTACGGGCTGGGACTGAGTCTGTCGTTCGGCGTGGTGGGTTCGGTGCTGGTGCGGTTGCTGCAGCGGTGGGAAAAATGGCCCGCCCTGCGCAGGCGAGGCAAGGACGGGTGCGCCATCGTCCTGTTCATCCTGGCGATCATGAACCTGACCGATATCATGGTCTACTACAAGGCTTTCTTCCTGGGCATGCTGGTGCGTTGACCACCCCCACCATCCGCCCGGCCCCGCCGGGATTGAAACAGCAAATTTTCGGCTTGGTTGCGCTGGCCATCGGCCTGTTCAACCTCTGGACCGACCCGGCCACCACAGCGGACCCCTTCGATCTGTGCCTGGCGGGGGCCGGTTTGCTGCTGTTTTTTTACGGCACCGCGACGCGGTCGATCCGCTCCGGCCCAACGCCGGGGCCGTCGCCCTCACACCCCCGCCAAAACCCGGCCACGGCGCCGCCAAAGCAGAAAACGATCAGCGGCTGATCCGCCGGATCAATCACTCACCACCCGCAAGAATACCAGTTTGCCGATGATTTCCCGGTGTTTCCACAACCGGTCGATGTGGCTCAAGGTGACGGTCAACCGCTGGCGGGCATCGGTCAGATTCTGGGTGGCCTTGCGAATTTGCTGGTTCAGCCATTTCACCCGTTCCTGCCGGTCACGAATGTTGGTTTCGGTCTCCCGCCGCAGGCGGATGTACTCCTGCCGTTGCCCCTCCGCATCCATCAAGGGGTCGACCATGGCAACGGCCTGCACGCGCCGGTAGCGCTCCGTCATTTCGGACAGGGGTTGCTGGTGGGCCTTGAGATCCGCCTCGGCCACCTGCAACTGGTCCAGCAGATCGGCCAGGGTCTCCTCGGCCCGGGTCCGGTCCGCCAACTGCACCTCCCGCAACTGATCCAGATCCTGGAGCTGACTGTTCAGGGTGGCCGTCTGCTCCGCCTGCTCCGCCGGCGTGTCGGGATACCAGTTGCCCAGGCGGGCAGAGGCCGTCGAGGCCGCCAGCAACCCCGCCATACCCACAGCCATGGCACACCAGACAACAGGTCGATACAGCGTGACAACCGGGTTTTTCATGCTTTTCTCCTGAAATGGCAAAGCGCCTTCCCTGCCCTGGCCGCCAGAATGTCAGGGACCCAAGACAGTGAAGCAGCGGCAAACAGTGTATGGGGGATGGATCGGCAAAATCGGGGCACAACATGACCGCTTTTGTACCACAGACGCTTTTTTTTGGTCCGAAACCCTTTTCTGGTAGACACCGGGAACGGTTAGGATAAAATTCGACTGTACCCTCGGTTCCGGCACGCCATGGACGCGGACCGATCAAACTGTGGAGGAGCCTGGTTATGCCGGTGGAAATTGTCCTGGGATTGGTGGCCGATGCCCTGAAGGTGGCGCTGCTCATCTCCGCACCCATGCTGCTGACCGCCCTGGTGGTGGGTATCGTCATCTCCCTCTTTCAGTCGGTCACCCAGATCCAGGAGATGACCCTGACCTTCATCCCCAAAATTCTGGCCACCTTTCTGGCCCTGGTGCTCGCCCTGCCCTGGATGGTGCAAACCCTGATGGACTATTTCAACCGGCTGTTCAGCGCCATCCCGGGCATGCTGCGCTGAGCGGCAGGACGGAGTCGCCCCATGGACCCCATGGCCTTGATGGACTTTCTCGGGTTTTCCACCGGCGAGGTGGAGCGCATGCTGCTCGTCATGATCCGCATTTCCGGTCTGTTGCTCACGGCCCCCTTCCTCTCCCGCACCGCCGGACCGGCCCGCATCAAGGTGATCCTGACCATCCTGCTGACCATCGTCATCTATCCCCTGGTGGCCCCCTGGCCCCACGAAGGCAAGGGCAGGCTCGCGTACATGTTTCAGGCCGGGCTCGTGGAACTGCTCATCGGCGCCATGATCGGCCTGCTGGTGCACTGGATGCTGTTTGCCACCCAGGTGGCCGGCAGCATCATGGGATTTCAGATGGGACTCTCCATGGCCATGGTCATGGACCCCACCTCGGGGTTGCAGGAGGGGGTGTTGAGCAACCTGCTCTACCTGACCGGGCTCATGCTCTTCCTCAGCATGGATGGCCACCATCTGCTCCTGGAAGGATTGGCCCGCTCGTTCCAGGCCATGCCCCTGGGCCGGGGACTGCCCCCGGCCAACTCCATCCTGGACGCCTTCACCATCGCCCTGCTGGGCATGTTCAAGCTGGCCCTGCTCATCGCCGCACCCATTATCGCCTTCACCAAAATGCTCTACCTGGGCATGGGCCTGATCAACAAAGCCTCACCGCAGATCCAGGTCTTTTTCCTCTCCATGCCTATTGCCCAACTGGTCGGTTTGCTGGTGCTGGGACTCTACCTGGCCGTGATTGGAGAGGTCATGATGCGTGATGCCACCCTCTCCATCGGGGCGGCCTTCAAACTGATCGGGCTGTAAACGGGTTCAACCCTCCACGGTAACGGACTGAACAGATGGCTGAAGATTCCGACAAAGAGTCAAAAACCGAGGACCCCACCGGCAAGCGCCTCTCCGACGCCCGTGAAAAAGGCCAGGTGATCAACTCCAAAGAGGTCTCCACGGCCTTTCTGTTCCTCTCCGCCACGGCCCTGTTCCATTTCCAGGGCGGTCACCTCTGGTCGGCCATGCAGACCCATATGCGTTTCTTTTTCAGCGGTGCCATTCAGGATGATTTGACAGTGGGCGGGCTGACCCGGTTGCTGGAAGGCACCATCGTCTCCGTGCTGGCCGAACTGGCACCCTTCTTCCTGATTTTGCTGGTTATGGGCATCGCCGCCTCCGTGCTGCAGCACGGCTTTCTGCTCTCCTGGGAACCGATCATCCCCAGCTTTTCCCGCATCAATCCCGTCAACGGTTTCACCCGCATGTTTTCCAGCCGTTCCCTGGTGGAACTGGTCAAATCCACCCTGAAAGTGCTGCTCATCTCCCTGGCAGTCTACTGGGCGCTGCGCAACCATATGGAACAGACCCTCATGCTCTCCGCCACCTCCCTGGAAGAGGTGGTGCGCTCCCTGGGAGAGAACACCCTCGCCGTGATGCAAACCGTCACGATCACCTTCGTCGCCGTCGCGCTGCTGGATTACGGCTACCAGAGGCATCAGTTCAACGAAGGGTTGCGCATGACCAAACAGGAGATCAAGGATGAACAGAAACAGATGGAAGGGGACCCTCTGATCAAGGGCCGCATCCGCCAGATCCAGCGGGAACTGGCCAGGCGACGCATGATGGAAGAGGTGCCCAAGGCCGACGTGGTCATCACCAATCCGACCCACTTTGCCGCCGCCCTGCTGTACAAACAAGGGGAGATGCGGGCACCCATCGTCACCGCCAAGGGTCGCGGCGAAATCGCCGCCCGCATCCGGGCCGTCGCCCAGGAAAAAGGGGTGCCCATCGTGGAAAACCCCCCGCTTGCCCGGGTCCTGTACAAGGATGTGGAGCTGGGCCACCCCATCCCCCAGGACCTGTTCAAGGCGGTCGCCGAAGTGCTGGCCTACGTCTACAGCCTGCGCAACCGCGCAGTGCGACGCCCGACCGCGTGAGCCGTCGTCCGCCCGGTGCCGGCAGCCAGCGACCTCATTCAGGCCGGCTCGGCCTCGGGCAGATCCAGGGCATCCGCCTCCCGGCGATGAGGATGATCCGTATGCTGCTTGACCAGACAACCATGTTTGTCATACGTGACCTCCTGCAACTGCTTGCAACCGATCAGCGATACCACGACGTCAAAGGCCTTGATCAACGCCTCCACCTCCTTGTTGAGATAGAGCGATGAATAAGGCATGGTGGTGCACGTCATGGAAAAATCGGCTTTTTTCAATTCCAGTTTAATGTTGGCACGCAAAAAGTTGGCCCAGCGAAACTCGATGAAAAAGGCCTTGGCCTGGCTGGCTGGCAAATACTTTTGGTGTACATCCACCAGATGGGTCTTCTCCTTCAGGGAGTCTTTCGTGTAACAACCGCAATCCCGCAGCCAGCGCGACAGGGTGCGGTAAGGATCGTTGAGAATGTCGCCAATCGAACGGGGCAACAGGTAGGGATTGAGCGGACCGTCACCCTTGTCATCGTACAGCCAGGTCAGGTTGCCCTCGATCATCTCCCGCCAGAAGTGATCTCCGTCCTTGTCGGACCAGTCATGCAGGATGAAGCCGTAGACATGTTTCCGGTCCTGCGGAATATCGGCCCGCCAGACGGCTGTGGACAGATGGTGGTGATCGGTAATGTAATAGGCACCCCCGGGCCCAAGCACGACCGGCACCAGACGTCCCTCCTGGCGCAGGAAGTCGTCCATCTGACCCTTGGCAAACACCTCCTCCACCTGCCGTTTCTTGCAGTCCACGGAGACCAGACCAATGGAAAACTGGGTCGGCCGCACCTCCGTGACCGGCAGCACAAAAATGTCGCCGACTTCCAAACGATGATGATGATGTTTCATACAGTTCTCCGCATTCAGCCCACGTTCACCCCTCTCACGCAGAGGGAACCAGAGTTCACGACAACACACCGTTCCGGATCATGATGTAACGATTGCCCACCACGTTACACGAAACAGGCCAGGCAACGCAAGCACAAGAAAGGAGTGGTTGTTTCCATCAGTCATGAGCTTCCTGATACTGCGCCATGACAGCCAGAATGGCGGGCCGCAGGTCACCAAACAGAGCGGCCAGCCTGGGATCAAAATGGGCACCTGCCTCCTTGCTGATCAACGCCAGGGCATCATCAATCGACCAGGGCTTTTTGTAGGGCCGTGCCGAGGTCAGGGCATCGAACACATCCGCCACCGCAATCAACCGGCCCGCCAGGGGGATGGCCTCACCGGCCAAGCGGCGCGGGTAGCCACTGCCATTCCATTTTTCGTGATGGGTCAGGGCAATCAGGGCACCCAGGTTCAGAATGTCGGCACTCTGCTTGCCGATGATCTGGAAACCGATCTCGCAATGGCTCTGGATGATGGCAAATTCTTCTTCCGTCAGCTTGCCGGGCTTGAGCAGGATATGGTCCGGAATGCCAATCTTGCCCAAGTCATGCATGGGGGCAGCATGCATCAACTGCTCTGCCTCCGGCTCGCTCAACCCGGCCTGCAGTGCCAGCAACCGGACATACCGGCTCATGCGCAGGACATGCATGCCGGTTTCGTTATCCCGGTACTCGGCGGCCCGGCCCAGTTGGCGGATCACCTCCTGACGGGTCTCCTCCAGCTCCATGTTGCGAATCTGCAACTGGGCGGTACGCACAGCTACCTGATCGGCCAGCAATTTTCGCTGGTCGTGCATCGCCAGATGGGTTCTGACCCGGGCCAGGACAATGGGGGGGCTGACGGGCTTGACCAGATAATCCGCCGCCCCCAGTTCAAACCCTTTGATTTCATCCTCCACCTCGGATTTGGCGGTGACAAACAGAATGGGAATCTCCCGGCTCCGCGCATCCTCCTTGAGCAATCGGCAGGCTGTATAGCCGTCCATCTCCGGCATCATGACATCCAGCAGGATCAAATCCGGGGGATTCGGAGAGAGGGCCACCTTGATGGCCAACCGGCCATTGGTCACCACCTGGACGCGATAATAGGGCGACAGAATCCCCTTCAAAATATCCAGGTTTTCCGGTGTGTCATCCGCGATCAATACCGTTTTGTGCACTGTCTGCTCCACATGACTCATGTTCATTCCACCTCCAACGTGATCTCCTCTGCCGCGGCCCAGTCGACCAGCATGGCCAGACATTGTTCAAAATCGTAGACACTCAACGCATCCTGGATGGCGCATACCCGTTCCCGCCGGGCAGCGCTGCCAACCCGTGCTGCGATCTCCCGGATGACTCCTTCGGCTGCCGAATCAAACTGGTGCAGCAATCGGACTGCCTGCTGAAAGAGCGGCGCCAGTTCGACCGGTGTGGTATCGTTCCTCTGCGGATCTGCCAGAACCGGCAGGGCGGGTGTGCCCGGCAGGTTATCGATGGCGGCCACCATCCGGGCCAGAAGGGTAGTCAGCGTATCCAGCCATGCCGGCAGCTCCGACCATCCACCCGGCTGCCGCGCCCGTGTTTCCACCCGGCCTGCCAGCTCTGCCAGCTTCAATGCACCGATGGTGGCGGCCACCCCTTTCAGGGCGTGAGCCGCCTGTTCCAGACCCGGGCCATCCCGGTCGGCCAGACAGCGTGCCATGACCTGACAGGCCCCCCCTGATTGCGGGAAAACTTCAGCAAAATGTCCCGGTAAAGCCGCCGGTCGCCGCCCACATTGCGTAACCCCCGGGCCATGTCAATCCCGGCAATGGATGGCAAAGTGGCCAAAAACTCACCCTTGGCCCGACTGGCCAGATCGGCCTTGCGTGCCGTCTCCTCCGCCTGCCCGCTGGCCTGGCTCCACTGGACAGTCAGCTCCCGCTGTTCCGTGACATCCACCAACACGCCGATGACAGTCGACATCGCCTGGGCCGACCGATGACACTTGAGCAAAAGGAGATCAACATTGCGCAATCGACCGTCACCCGACCTGAGCGTCAACGCCTGATGCAGACGATCACCAGTCGGATCATCCAGCAGGGTGGTCACCAGGGACTGCAACCTGGGCTGGTCCTCTGCAGCGAACAGCTCACGCCACGCCACCCCCTCCGGAGGGTTGTCACCCATCCCGGTAAACTGTTTGAAGGCCCCATTGGACAAGATCAGCCGGCCCCGGCTTTCAAAAAAGATGATCGGCAACGGCACGGCATCCATCAATAGCCGCAGCAGTTTGCGTTCCTCCATGAAGGCGTTCTGGGCCTTTTGCCGGTCCGTGACATCCCGGATGACCCCCACGGTCCCGATGTATTGATGGGATCGGCAGGAGGTCCCGTTGCCCACAGCATCATGCAAACCGGTGGCATTGACCTCCACGTTGACCATCTGCTGGTCAATCGTTTTCAGCTCATATATCGCCTCCGCCTGGCCCGTCCTGGTCCGCAGGCGGATTTCCAGCCCAACAGTCATGCGCGGGCCGGAGCGCCGCTCGTCAAACACCTTTTGGCCCGGGTTGCTCTCGCCCTTGCCAACCCGCTCCAACACCTGCGCCAGACTGGCCTCCTGGATGTCCGCGCTGTGGATGATTTCCGAAAAATGTTTGCCGATCAGCTCGGCCTGATGGTAGCCCAGTCGTTCGATGGATTTGTTCAGAAAGGTGAATCGCCCCTCCGAATCAATCTTGTAGACAATATCCGGGATGGTCTGGACCAGACTGCGAAATCGATCTTCCGAGGCGGACAATTGTTCCAGGCTGTCAGTCAACCGTTCGTTGAGCTCGCAGAGACGACGGTTTTTTTCCTCCATCTCCCGGTTGAAATGGCGCAAGGTCAGATGGGTGCGCACCCGGGCCTGGACGACGGGCGGACTGATAGGCTTGGTGATGTAATCCACCGCACCCCGCTGCAAACCGTCCAGTTCATCCTTGTCACCGGTCCTGGCCGTGATAAAAATGACCGGAATATCCTGGGTGCGCACGTCCTGCTTCAACAACCGGCACACTTCCCATCCATCCATGCCCGGCATCATGATGTCCAGCAGGATCAGGTCCGGCTGGGGTTCCATCAGCGCCAATCGCAGAGCCAGAGGACCGTTGATCGCCGGACGCACCGTATACTCCTCCATCAGGGCGGCCTTGAGGAGATCCAGGTTTTCCGGGGCATCATCCACAATCAGAATGGATGGCTTGATACCGTCATGATACATTCCTGACCTCCTGAACCCACCCCCGCATCATGCGGCCTCCTCCAGCGTGACTCCCAGGGCGGTGGCACACTGCTGCAACGTGACGGCAGCCCCTTCCAGGTCATACTGTGCAACCTGTTTTTCCAGTTTGCTCACCCACTCCGACGCCTCCCCGGACAGGGAGCAACCCCGCAAGGCCGTCAGGGTATGCTCGACGGCGGCATCAAAAATGGCCAACTGCCGGGCCGCTTCCCGGAACAACTGGTCGCGACGGTCCACCTGTTCGGCCCCTTCTGCGGCGACCGGATGATCGGATTCCGGTCGCAAAGCCGCCGGCAGAACACGATCCAGCACGGTACACAGACCGACCAGCTCCGCTGTCATGGTGTGCAGAAGAGGTTCGATCTGCGCCGGACCGGCCAACTCCCGAATGGCCGACTCCAACCGCCCGGCCTGCTCCGCCAGGGCAGTGGCACCAATGGCACCCGCAACCCCTTTGACCGTATGCGCCAACCGCTCCGCCGTGGCCACATCATCGCCCGCCAAGGCATCGCGAATGGCCGTGCCTGCCTCCCCCTGATTGCTGCGGAACCGGGCCAGCAGTCCCAGATAACCTTTGAGATTGCCCCCCATGCGTTGCAAGCCGGCCCGGGTATCCAGACCCGGCACATCCGGCAGGGCCAGGGATTCGGTCTCCCCCTCTGTCAACTCCGCAGAGCGCGGTACGGGCTGGGGCGAGGCAGGCTTGATCCATCGGGCCAGTGTGGCATACATTGCGCCCGGGTCCACCGGTTTGGCGATATGGTCCTGCATGCCCGCTTCCAGGCAGAGTTCCCGGTCGCCGGACATGGCGTTGGCCGTCATGGCCAGGATGGGCAGATCGGCAAAACGGCCATCCTGGCGGATCTCCCGGGTGGCCGTCAGGCCATCCATGACCGGCATCTGCACATCCATCAACACC
>JAMOAX010000040.1:0-21492 GCA_039908555.1 Magnetococcus sp. DMHC-8 | reverse complement strand
TTGTGGGGCTCCGCCCCACACCCCGCTGGGAAGGGGCCAGCCCCTTCCCAGACCCATCCCATTAACCTTTATTTATCAATCTGTCCCGTCTTAAATGGGAGGCCGACGAAACCATGGTCAGCGTCTGCGAGAAAACGTCCCGATTCTACAAGAGGGTTGCAGAAAGCGGCAAGGGGTGTCATCTTCCTCGGGGGCCTTGCCCCCAAACCCCCACCGGGGGCCGTGACGGTTCCCGGACCCCCGCAACCGTTTCCTGCACGGACAACAGATGGGTGATCTGCGCGGCGGCCTGCTCGCCCTGGCTGATGCAGGCCCGGACCGAGACGCCGCGCAAATAATTGCCTGCCAGAAAAATGCCGGGCAGCAACGCCAACTGTTCGTCCAGACCACGCAAAAACAGCGGATGACCCAGTTGATAACCCGGCAGGGCCCGGGCATGACGGATGACCCGGGCCAACGATGGCGTGCCCCGCACGCCGACCATCCGCCGCAGATCAGCCATGCTGCGCTCGATCAGGGCCTGATCGGTCCACTCTCCCGCTTCGGGATGACGCGAGCCGCCCAGATAGTTCATCAACAGGACCTGCCCCGCCGGGGCACGATCAGCAAACAGCGTGGAACTCCACAGGGAACCCAGCAGCTCCCATCCTGCCTCGCATCGGGGTACCAGACAGCCAATGCCATCCAGCGGATGGACCAGGTCCTGCCGGGCAAATCCCAGATGCACGATCACCATCGGCGCATAGGTGATGCCCCTCAGCAGACGACCCAGCGGCTGGGAGAGAGACTCGAGCAGTCCCGCTGCATCCTGGGCCGGGGTGGCAACCAGCACGGCATCTGCGGCATGGGTCAGGCCCCGGTGTTGGTCATCGACGCTCGTCACCTGCCAGACCGGCCCTTGCCGCATCAGGGAGGTCACGGTGTGCCCCGGCATAAAGTCCGCACCCAACTGTCGGGCAACGGCCTGGGCCATGGCCGCCATGCCCTGGCGGAAGGAAAAAACCCGGGCACCACACCCGGAGGTGCGGATGCCGGCCAGCTTGCGCCATATCATCCCCTTCAACAGGGAACCGTGTTCCTGTTCCAGAGCGGCCAACTGACTGAAGGTACTGCGCAGACAGGCCCGTTCACCATCCCCGGCCAGCGTGCCGGAGACATACGGTTCAATGGCCCGTTCATACATCTCCCGCCCCAGGCGCCGGGTGACAAACTGGGCCACCGTCTCCTGGTCACCATCGCCCGGGCCGCGGGGAATGAACGGCTCCAGCAGCAGCCGCAACTTGCCCGGCAGACTGATCAGGTTGGACTGCACAAAACCACCCACACTCATGGGCACCGGCACCGGCCTGCCGTCGCGGATCAGGTAGCGGCGTCTGGCAGCCTCCTGGCGAAACAACTGCTCCCCATTCAAACCCAAATTCTGGCAAAAGAGATCGACTTCCGGCAAAAAATTGAACAGACAGGTCGCCGCATGCTCCAACAAAAATCCCGCCACCCGTTCGCTCTGGATCAATCCACCCGGGCGGTGATTTTTTTCCAGAACCCGGACTTTGATTCCCCGCTGTTGCAAATAATGGGCGGCGGCCAGACCGGAGATGCCCCCGCCGATCACCAGGACACGTTTTTGCGTGTGGGGGATGGTATGCACTGGATGCATGATGGTCATGCCTGTACTCCGGCCTTGAACGGTGTGTGTCTGCCCGCCAGGGGGATGATCCCCCCCTTACAAGGGTAGTGGGGCAACCAAGCTGATTTGACCGGTACAAGCCGTTCCAGAATCGCCAGATTGCCTGCGGCGCATGCTGAAAACGCCGCAGCAAAAAGCGGCTGCGGCTCCTTTGAAAAACAACGGCAACAGCAACGGCAAAGTCCCAGGGCGCTGCCCTGGACCCGCCAGGGGGATGATCCCCCTGGACCCGCAATACGACGTATCCCAGGCTGGGTGCGGTTTAAAATCGTTGAAACAAAATGGTAAAATTAAACCGGGGAGGCGGTCAACCGCCCCCCCGGAAAGTTTGCAGAGAAAAGAGACTGACAGAGATCAAACTACCGCCTGGCAGCGCTCCTGATCCACCAGAACTCCCCAAGCCCCAGCAATACCACCACCAGCAGGGCCAGCATCAACGGTTGGGAGTTGGCGGCCGGCTTGAGCAGCAGCCAATACCAGGTGGTCATGGTATGCCGGGACTTGTCCTCTCCATTGCTGCCATCCCAGGTGGCAAAGGCAATGGGAATGAAGCGCCCCTCCCCGAACTGCAGATCGCTCTGCGGGTCCGCGGTGGTGAGCGGACGTTTCATCAAGACCTTCCAGGTTCCCTTGGCATAGACTCCCTTGGCCTGCAACCCGACGGCCGCCGCTTCCCGGGGTGCGAGGTCGGCGAATCCCTTGGCATTCAACAGACGCACGCTCTCCGGCGTGGCCGTATCACCGCTCTTCCATTGCCAGACATTGACCGGATTGGCGACATCCCCCATGCCGAAATAGGGCTTTTCCATGCCTTCCGGGATCACCACAGGCAACTGGACCGCCACCGCATCCTGGCGGATGGGTTCATCGGCAATACTGATGGCAGTCTGGTCACCAGGCAGGCTCTTGGTGCGGTCATCCCACTCCAGCAACAGGGCAATCTCCTTGTTGTTGTACACGGCCCGCACCGTGATGGTGTCGTTGGAGGGGGTGAAAAACCGCTCCTTGCCAATCAGCTGCGGGACCAGATTGAAGGTGGAGGCTGGTTGCGCACTCCAGATGGCATCGTCAGGGGCGCCGGGCAATTCCCCCTCCACCCGGCTGGCCTTGATCACCGTGTTGTCCGATTCGGGCTTTTTGCCATTTTTTCCAAGAGAACTGGCATAGTTGGCCACATGCCAACGCTCTTCCACCGTCATCTTTTTCTTGCTCACCGGGTCGGCGAAGGAGGGCATCTGCGTGCCAGGAATACCGGTGGAGACCCGGGTGAAAATATCCCTGGGATCGCTGCTGCCACGAAAGGTCCAGGGCTTGGTCAAATTTCTCGGCCAGGTCCGTTCCTCTGCATCCCCCTTGAGCTTTTTGTTGGCATCCCCCTTGCCTTCGTCGCCATGACATTCGGCACACAGGTCCATGAACAATTTTTTGCCTTTCTCAAGACTCTCCGGGGAGGACGCCACCGGGGTGCCATACTCCACCTGACTTTCAGGATTTTCCTTGATGTCAGAGAATTTTTTGATCTGTGCCACCAGATCCCACATATCCTGTTCGTTCAATACCGAACTCCAACCCGGCATCGAGGTGCCGGGCATGCCATCCCGGATCATCCGGTAGATGTCCTCATCGTTCGGAATCATGCTGTTGAAACCGGCCGTCTTGATCTTGTAATTGCTGCTGGTAAAATCCCGCGGCGGGGGATTGAGATATCCCTTGGCCGGACCGTCACCATCCCCCTTTTCCCCATGACACCAGACGCATCGCTTGTTGTAGATGGCCAGCCCCTTATCGGCGTTGCCGGGCTTGGCCAGTACCGGACCGCTCCACAACAGACCAGCCGCGAGAAGTGTTGCAATCGATAGTCTCATATCCATCTTATTCGTGCCCCCAGGATCTCGGCCGCTGCCCAGTGTAGTCATACAGGAAGAGAATCACCTTCCAGATCTCCTCCTCAGTCAGAAAATCCTGCCAAACCGGCATGGAAGAGAGCCAGGGGGCTGCCTCCTTGGGAAGGCCCGGTCCGCCGGTGGCGATCCGCCAGAACAGGAAGGACTCCTGCAACTGGGCAATGGTTCCCACATCCTGGAAATTGAGCGGCACCGGATTCAGACCGCTGGCATAGGGGCCCTGCCCATCCAGCTTGTCCCCGTGGCAGTACTGACAGTTCTGAATGTAGACTGCACCTCCCTCCTTGACCAACTGCCGAAATTTTTCCGGGTCCTCCTTTTCGTACTTGCGCAGGGGATTTTCCAGCTTGGCCAGGTTGAACCGCTTGCCAAAGGCCTTGATGCTGGCTGGCGGGGCCGGATGGATGGTGCGCAGCTCCAACGGTGCCTCAAACTTTGGCTGCATCTTGACGTAGGTGTAATAGCCCACCAGCAGAGGCACCAGCAAAAAGACCACGTTGCGCAGCAGTCTCTTGGAAGGATCTTCCACCAACGCCAGGATCGGGCCCACCAGCTTTTGCGTTCCCTCCGTGGTAAAGGTGAAGACACACACCACCCCGGAGATGCAAAAAAACATGTACATGGTCAACAGGCTGGCGGGAATCAACTGACCCAGCCATACATCGAAGACCAGGATGAAGGCATAATAGATGGCGACGATGGTCAGTACCATCTGGAGAAGTTTAAAATTTTTCATGGATTGTTCCCCTGTTTCGCTCCGTCCTGCGCCGGCGGTGCATCACTGGCGCGCTGTGCCACCAGATAATCCACCAGCATCTCCAACTCTTTGGCATACAGCACTTCGCCCAGATTGGCCGGCATCATGTCCGGCGCATATCCCGCTGCAATGTCCGCATTGGGGTCCAGGAGGGCCTGGCGCAAGTATGCCCGACTGCGGGTGGTGCCAACGTTGGTGAGATCCGGTCCCAGTTCCCCCACCTCTTTGCCAATCTTGTGGCAGGCACCACAGGTGTTGGCCGCCAGAATCTCCTCCACTGTGGCATACGGCTTTCGGGGGGCACCACTCTCCCCGCCCTTGGCGGGGGCTGCTGCGGCACTCTTGCCGGCGTCTTTCGGGATCTCCACGGTGTTTTCCATCCCATTGGAATCCAGCATGTAGGCGAGCACAGCCTTGGTCTCCACATCCGTCAGACCGATGGAGCCACCGCTGACGTCGGGCATGGGACTCTCCATGTCATTGCTGCCCGCCTTGCCAAATCCGGTGACCACATAAGCCGACGGCTTGACCAGAGACTCCAGCAGATACTCCTGGGCATTTTTGGCCGTGCCCTTGTAACGGGGGTCCGCCAGCCGCTTGGGCAGATTCTCGCCCAGCTTGTCCAGCATGGGAGCCCGACCCAGGGAGTTGTGACACAAGGTGCAGGTTCCCTTGGTCGAAAAAATTTTCTCACCCAGGGCCACAAAACCTTCCATGGTCATGGCGCCCAGATCCACCTTTTCCGGCTGGGGAGGGGGAGCGGGCTTGATCTGGGGAATGCCAAAGGAGGAATAGCCCGCAAAGCCGATAATTACCAGAATGCTGAAAATGGCGACTTGCAAAAAATTTTTCATACGCCTACTCCTTCCAGTAACCGGTGGGGGACCTCTTCTTGCTGCTGACCGTGGAAAGCCAGAAGACGAAGATGACCATGGCCATGAACAGGATGGTCCCGACCGACACCACGTTGGCCGCATAGCCCAGGGTGGGGGTATAGGCATCCGGGGAGTTGTCGCGCATGATGTCCACCACATGCCAGTGCTGGCGGATGCCGGACCGGATGTAACCCATCAGGCCCATCAACCAGGTGAAAGAGACTGCCAGCAGAAAGAGGGCATACTGGGACTGGGCCGGCACCCGCCCCCACTGCAGAGGGGCCACCTCTTTGGCATTTTTGTACATGAACGAGTCGATGACCCCGCTGGCGATCAGCACCACCAGGGTGCTGAGCACCTGGGGAATGGAGGCGGCCACCTTGTAGACCGTATTGGTGAAATAACCGTAGTAGATGCCCAGGAACAAAATATTGAGCAGCCCGGCGGTAAACAGGGTGATCTGCGCCACATTGCCCAGTTTAACCCAGGAGACGGTGGCAATCTTGTTGGCGCGCCGGTAGTACAGAAAACTCAGGGCGGTAAAGAGAATCATGATGTTCACCGCCGTGTTCTTGGCCGGCATGATGCCCAATGGCCCCAGATACTTGTGGTACGGTCCGCCCAGGGCCTGCAACTCCTGGTTGGTGAGCACCAGGGTGTGCGGGGTGAACCAGACCAGAAAGGCGCCAACGATGATCGCTGCCAGATATTTGACCTTGCCGTTGTAGCGGGAGGCCCCGTCGCTGCGTCCCATGCCGCACCAGAGATAATAGTTGGCCGAGAGAAACAGGGTGCCGATCAAGACCGCCTGGATGATGAACAGCCAAGCAAAAACGCCACCCATCAGGGTGATACCCATCTGCTGGCTGTAGGCATAGATCTCGGCGGTCAGGTAGTAGCCGGCGAAGGGCAGGGGCAGCAGGGCGGAGATGGCAATAAAATTGGCATTGTAGCCCATCCAGTCATAATGGGCCTTCTCCTTGGCATTGGTGGCACTCAGGAACTTGAAGGCCGCATAGGCCCCGACGATGGAACCCCCGTAGGCAATATTGGCCACGACCCGGTGCAGGTTGATGGGATTCCAGAGAAAGTTGTGGATGGCGGCCCAGGCGTCACCGGAAAAGGTGCCGGCGGCATCCACCCCGGCCGGACTCATCATGAAGGTCAACCAGGCATTGGCCAGAAACATCAGCAAGGTGCCCACCGCATTCAGCAACAACCCCAGGGTCAGATGCACCCATTTGCGGAACGGGCCCTGCAACCAGTGCCAACCGTAATAGTAGATGTACAGACAGGCGCTCTCCGCAAAAAAGAGCAGCGCGTAGTAGAACATCGACTCTTTGAAGATGGTTGACAGATAGGTGAACAGGTGGGGATAGAAAAGAATCAGCCCAAAGGCCAACAGTCCTCCCAGAATGGCGGTCAGGGAGTAGGCGGTGATGCTGACCTTGATAAACTCGTAGGCCATGTCATCATAGCGCTTGTCCCGGGTGCGCATGCCAATGGCTTCAATGATGAAGACAAAGATGGGCACTGCCAGGACGAAGGCGGCAAACCAGAGGTGCAACTGGGCCACCAGCCAGATGAAAACCCGACCGTTGACACCCGCCACTTTGGGATAGTCTTGTTCGGTTAGTTGCGGAGCCGGTCCGTACAAAGGTTTGTTGTCGGCAGAGGCCGCAGCCCCCGACCCCTGGGCAGGGGCCACCGGTTCGCCCGCCCAGGCGTCCGGAAAACAGCCCGTGGCGCTGATGCCCAACACCACGAGCAAAGCCAGGAGAGGTATCCAGTGGAACCACCCCGCCCGCCCGTCGCGCGCATATGTCGCAAAAAATGGCAGCCTCATCATGTGCTCCTGTCGCAATCGGCCTACCGGCCTAACCGTCAATGGATGATGGAATGGTACAGGTCAATGATGGAACACCAGGGAGAGTCCCTGCAGTTTCATCATGACAAAATCCAGCAGCAAAAACGCCAGCAGGCTGACAGCCAGAGTTGTCACAAAGGCCAGTGGCGTGTTGTCTTTCAACTTGTCAATCAGTGCTTCCATGTTTACCCCCGCAAGAACCAGATAAAAAACGCGACAACAACGATCAAGACGGTCGTGAACAGGGCAGGCCCGGCCCACGATGGCATACTGGTTACCGATCCCTCTTCGTACATGGCAATCACCCGCTGTTGGTTGAAAGGATTCTGAAGACTCAAAATACAAAAAAATACAGGATCAGGCCGATCATGACCACATTGACCGCCATGCCCATGAAGATGACCGTATTGGAAACATGTTCCTTGCGCCAGGCAGTCATACTGTCCTACTTGACCAGAAAAGGGTGATTCCCGATACAATAACCGACCGGGAGCGTCCCGGCCCATGCCGGAACGCTCCAGATGACGCGGGTGCAACAAATAGTGTTACTGTTTGCCTTTGCAATTGCACAGCTTGCGTATATGGGCGACCAGTACATCCGCCTCTTCCTTGTCCAGGGTCTTGGACCAGGGTGGCATGATGGCCGATTTGCTCAAGGAGGGACCACCGTCCATGATGACGTTGCGCAGCTCCGCATCAGACAGCTTGTTCATGTCCTCTGGCTTGGTAAAATTTCTGGGGGTGACGGGCATGCTGGGTGTGACGTTGGGACCGTCTCCCTTGCCGCCCGCGCCGTGGCACTGGGCACAGTAAAATTGATAGACCTGCTCCGCATCCGCAGCCTGGGCCGTATCTATCGAGACCAGACCGGCCACCAGAATGGCCGCCCCGGCGAGGAATGTTTGCGAAATTTTCAACATGATAGCCTCTCTGAAAGCACTTTTTAGAAACTGGCGACGTGGGCGGCGACTTTCTTCATGTCATCCTCTTTGAGCAGGTCGGTAAAGACCGGCATCATCTTGACCGGTTTGAACAGCTTGGGATTGGCCAGATAGGCGTAAATCCAGTCGGGATTCAAACGCGCACCGGCCCCCGCCAGAGAGGGCGCACTCAGGCCACCCACGACGCTCTCCTTTTCGGGATACGGATGACATCCGGAACAGGGCATGGTCTTGGTAAAAATTTGCTTGCCCTTGGGATTGTTCTTGGGTTGGATCTCGCCGGTCTTCACCTCGCCGGTTTTGAGGCCCATCAGGAAGGCAGCGACCTCCTTGGCTTCATCCCCGGACAATTTGGGGTGGTCGCCGGCATTTTTTTCGGTCAAGGAGTTGAATTTCAGGGGACGGATGGGCTTGGGATCGGCCAGCCAGCCGGTCAGCCAGGGCGCCTGGAACTTGTCCCCTGCATACCACAGCTCTGGCCCTTTTTGCGCCAATCGGTCGGCAATGGTCTTTTCCCGGGCAGGCCCCTGGGTGTAGTGGCAGTCGGTGCACTTTTTGTCATTGAAAATCTGTTCTCCGCCAGCCTCAACCCGACTGGAAAAGGCCGTCAGTGCCAGCAAAGCCAGCCCCAAAGCGAGGGTCACTGTTTTTCTCATGAGTTGAACTTCTCCTTATTCCACAGTATTCTTTTGCTGTTTGCCAACGGACCGCCCGCCGTGCGCCTGACCGATCCACTGCCAAACCCCAAAGCCAGGGGGGGACTATACACCCAACCGTCAATGAAGGCAAAGGGTTTTTCGTGGCGGGAATCATCAGCGATTATTGATTTATATCAAAAAACAGTGTCAGGTCGGGCAGAAAAAATATGTCTGCAAAGGAGCAAAAAACATTTCCAAGGTGGCCGGTTTGGTGTTAACCTGTGCGTCAAATAGCGCAGGTCTCGTGGGAAATGGCGCAGTCGTGGGCAGGGTTGTACAATTTTTACGTTGATTTTGGGCCATATTTGCAACGTGGTTGCTGTAGAAGGGGCGGGTCGGGTCGGTGGAGTGGGTTGGCCCGGCCGTGAATGGATGGATGGACACGACAGGTTCGAGAGGTGCCAACCGTTGCAGTTGCTGCCGGATTTCTCGTCGATGTCGCCAGGCGCACTGAGGCCAATGTTTCCGGAATGAAGGTTCTTTTTTATTGTAAGGGAGGTTTAGAAATGGCAGATCGCAAGGAAAGTAGATCGCTCACGACGCTGTTGCCCGGGGTGCTGGTCTCCCTGGTCATGTTGGGGGGCGGTTCCACCGGAGCAGACGCTTCGACGGATGTGGCACCCTGGCAGCACGGTACCAAAGAGGTCGCCGACTCGCCCACCATCGATCCCATGCTGCTGTACAACGCGGGTGGTGTGGATGGCAAGGTGGCCGTGATCGGGTTGCCGAGCATGAGAACCTATCGGCACATTGATGTCGGTGTGGACCTCCACGAGCCGGTTTTCAGCGGCAGTAATGCCGGCAACAAGAACGGCACCCCTGACGGCAAGTTTTTGTACGTCAACGACAAGGCTTCCAACACGGTGGGAATCATCAACCTGCAGACCGGCATGCTGGAGCGGTTGATCGCGCTGCCGTTTCCGTTTGGTGTGCATCACATCGCCCAGGACCCCACCGGCAAGACCCTCTTCGCCACCGGTGAGTTGAGTGGCCGCATGGGCAAAATGGACATCAAGTCCGGCAAGATGGAGGTGATCGACTGGGGTCCGGCGCCCAGCGCACCCGACTACCTCGATGTGGACAAAAAGGGCCGCTATGTCTTTGCGAACAACTATTACCACTCCACCGTCGGGGTGTTTTCCACCAGCCCGTTCAAGCTGATCAAAGAGATTCCGGTGGGCAAGAATCCCCATGGCACGGATATCATCCCGGAGGGGACGATGGTCCTGGTCAGCGACAAGCTGTCGGCCACCATGACGGTGATCGATGTGGAAAAGCTGGCGGTCAAGAAGGTCATTCCCACCTGTGCGGGTCCCTTGCACTCGGTGATGGACGTGTACAACAAGGATGGCGGTGTCTACCTGCCAGGCAAGGACAGCCCCGAGGGGTTGACCTCCAAGTATGCGTATGAGAGCTGCTTCGTGGCCGATGCCAACGTGAAGATTGACCTGAAAGAGCTCAAGGTGGTGGATGAAATTCCGACCCACTACCGGACCGGTCATATCGCCATCAGCGCCGACAACAGCTATGTCATCGCCCTGAACAAGTTCTCCACCGGTCTGTTCAGCCCCACGGGTGTGGTCTATCCCGTCAACTTTGAGTTGTGGGATGCCCGGGAAAAGAGCCCCACCTATGGCAAGACCCTCAAGATCTCCCCGGTGGATGGCGAGCCGCATAACGCCAAGTCGATCCATGCCTACCAGATCAAGGACTGGACCATGGGTGCCGCGGAGCAGGGCGGTCTGATCGATGGGGCCACCCCGATCATTCGTCCCAATCATCGGGCCAAGTCCAAATCCTATTTCCTGCCCAAGTCCAATGCCCAGCCCGGCGTGCGGGTCGTGGATGGGGTGAAGGAGGTGCATTTCAAGGCCTTCAGCTATGGTTATATTCCCCGGCAGGTGCGGGTCAACAAGGGTGACAAGATCCGGATGTTTGTCACGAACATTGACCGTGCTTCCGGTATCACCAAGAACCCGGATGTCACCATGGGTCTGACCGTCTATGGTCCCTACGGCTTGCGGACCAGTCTGGTGGCTCCCCGTGGCGTGACGGCCGTCTCCGAGTTCACGGCGGACATCGCGGGTGAGTATGGCATCTACTGCCAGCACTTCTGCGGGCCGCTCCATCTGGAAATGCGTGGCACTTTTTCCGTGGATGACAAGGTGGATGCCAACCTCGCCGTCGGCGACTACAAGGAAGCACAAACCTTGCCCGGTTTGGTGGACGCAGAGAGCGATCTGGAAAAGGCTCAGTTGACGCAGGGACTGTAGTCTGGTGCATGGGCGCGGGGGCCTGTTGGTGCCCCCGCGTCTTTCCATCCCGGTGCCGCACGGTGCCCGGGTTCCTGGTGGTTGCCGTGCCAATGTCGGGGCATGGCGGGCTGGGTTTTATCAAGAGACGGGTAATGAATTTTTTTCGGAATTGCAGGTCGGTTATGGTGGTGTTCCTGGCGGCATGGATGGTTGTTGTGCTGGCAGGGTGCGGTGGACCCGGCCAGTCGTTGCCTGCGGAAGATCCGTCGGCGGTGGTCAAGCAGTTTTATGGGTATATCGCGGATGCGAGCGTGCAGGGGGGGTCGTTGCCGCTGAGGGAGGCCCACAAGCTGGTCAGTACGCAGAGTCGGGTGGATGAGGCCCGCTTCGTCGATATTGTCAAAAAATATCCGCCCGGCTTTCGGGTGGATATTGTGGAGACCAAGGTGGAAAAGGAGGCAAAGCGGGCGACTGTCACCATCGCCTACCAGATGCCATCCCTGTTCGGAAACGGGTATACCGTGAATGACACGTTGTTTTTGGTAGTGGATGCGGGCACCAACACCTGGAAGGTGGATTTTACCGGAGAATCGGATACCCAGGATGCCGGTGCCATGAAAAAGCAGGCCTTGTAATGGCGGGTGGCCTGTTGGACTGGCTGGAGGAACGGACAGGATTCCGGCAGTTCCGGGCGCGCAAGCAGGCGCAGGCGGTGCCGGCCCATATGGGGTTTTTGTACTGTTTTGGTGGTATTTCCCTGTTCATCATCCTGTTGCAGGTGCTGACAGGGCTGTTCATGGTTTTTTACTATGAACCGCATCCCCAGGAGGCCCTGCGCAGCATCGAGCGCATGAGCAACACGGTGCCGCTGGGCTGGCTGTTTCGCAATATGCACCGGTGGGGGGCGACCCTGCTGATGGCGACGGTCTTTTCCCACATGATCACCGTGGGCTTCCAGCGGGCCTACAGTCGGCCCAGGGAGTTGAACTGGGTCTCCGGGGTGTTGCAGTTTTTGGTGGTTTTTTTGTTGCTGGCGACCGGTCTGCTGCTGCCGTGGGATTGGCGTGCCTACTGGTCGTTTGCCATCTGGATGGATTATGTGCGCACTTGGCCGTTGATCGGGGAGGTTTTGCAGGCGTTCTTCCTGGACAGTTTTACCATCAACCGCGGCTTTGTGATGCATGTTTTGGTGTTGCCGTTGGTGCTCATGGTGCTGCTGCGCTTTCATTTCGGCATGGTGCGGCGGCATGGCATCTCCGAGCCGTTGTAGACCGGGAGCGTATGGGGATGGATAACGGGCAGCAGGACCGGTCGATGCGTATCGACCCGAAGTATGCACCGCCCTATCCCCAACAGTTTTACCGGTTCTGGCCGTGGCACGCCGTCAAGGCGGGTCTGGTGGTATTGATCACTCTGGTGGCAATTGTCTGGCTGGCGGTCCAATACCCGTTGCCGACCGATCCCGACATGCCGCCGATTCCGGATGCGGGCGGTGGCGTCCCCGCGCCGGAGTGGTATCTGTTTCTGGTGTTTCAGCCCTTCTGGTTCTGGACGGATGGTCAGGCCGCAATCCGGTCGCTGGGTACTTTCTGGGGACCGATGCTGTTGCTGGTTGGCGTGCTGGCGATCCCTTTTTTGCTGGGCAGGGAGCCAAAGGGTGGGGTGCGGAAGCGGTTGGTCCGGAGGATTGTCTTGGGCATGGTGGCCTGGGCGGTCTGGGGGGTGGGCGTGGCCGGTGTGGTGGGCAGCGGTCAGCACGCCAAAACGGCCGGTTGCACCTCGTGTCACAATGTTGCCATGGGTGACCGTCAGTCCCTGCCGCCGGCGAACATTGGCCGATATTTTCGCGAGAGCCGTCAGCAGCAGGTGGATGTGGGACACTATCGGATTGGTGACACACAGGGGGCAGGAGGCTCCTACAAGGATGCCAACTGGCAGCTCAGACACTTTTACGAGCCGACAATGACGTGGTAGAGCGTTTGCGTACATGGATGCCGGGTTGGGGGGGGCCGTCGTGGTTGTGGTGGGGCTGGCTGTGGCTTTGGGTCGGCGTTGCGCCGGCTTGGGCAGAAGAGGGCCGTCTCATCGAGCATCCCATGCCCAAGGGGGTGAGCGCTCCCCAGGCGGTGGTCATTGACGGGGCAGGCCGGGTCTGGTTGACGGAAAAATTGGGCAGGAATCTGCTCCGCTTCAATCCGGACGATGGGCAGTTTACGGTCTATCCTCTCCCGGAGGAGTGGGGGGCAGTGGGGCCCTCCAGGCTGGCTGTGACGCGCCAGGGGGAAATCTGGTTTACGGTGCGTCGCTGGGTGGATGCCGACAGTCGGGTCAGCCTGTTGGGGCAGTTCATCCCCGGGCCGAACCAGTTTCGGTTGCACAGTCTGCCTGACGGCATGGTCCCCGAGGATCTGGTGGTGGACAACCAGGGCGTAATCTGGTTCACCCATCCCGATGCCAACAGTCTGCAGAGATTCAATCCGGGCGACGGTCTCCTGAAGGGCTATGCCCTGCCGACCCCGGACGCCTACCCCCGGGGCTTGACGGTGGACAAGGATGGGGGCATCTGGTTTGCGGAGGCCAACGTCAATCGGGTGGGCCATTTCCAGCCGAAGGGGGAAACCTTCAAGGAGTACGAGTTGCCCACACCGTTTGCCAATCCGGGCATGGTGAGCGTGGACCGGGAGGGTAGGGTGTGGGTGGTGGAGATGACTGCCAACAAGCTGGGGGTCTATTATCCCGACTGGCAGCGGTTTGACGAGGTGCAGATTCCCACTCCGCGGGGCACCCCCAATGCCGTGGATACCGATGGCGAGGGGCATGTGTGGGTGCTGGAATATCACGGCAACCGCGTGGGTCACTTCAATCCCCATGAGGCGGTGTTTCGGGAGTATGACATTCCCACCTATGGCAGTCTGCCGGGCAATTTGGTGGTGGATGCGGAGAGGAAGCGCCTCTGGTTTACCGAGACCAGTACGGAAGCCAGGAAGTTGGGCATGCTGGATTTGCAGCGTCTGCCGGCCGCCGTGGGGACACCGGGGGCGGCAGGGGTGGTGCCGGCAGCGGGGCATGGTGGCATGGGTCACCACATGGGGGCAGCCGTGGCGACGCCGCCTGCTGCGGGCGGCGGCCAACCGGACATGTTCCGGTGGTGGCTGGGGGGGTTGCTGGGCGTGGTGGTGCTGGGGGTGCTGGTGCGTCAGTTGCGCAAGAGGCGCGTCCGGACATGAGCCGGCGGGGGTTGCCGGGCAGAGACGGGCGGCGTGGGCTGGCGGGTTGGCTGGTGGCGGTTGTGCTGTTGCTGGGTGGTTGGGCGGTGCAGGCGGCGGATACGTTCGGGGCCCTGACCCTGCCCACGCCGCGGGCTGCGCCGGCGCGTCTGGTGGTGGATGGCCGGGGGCACTTCTGGTTTGTGGAGAGTGATGCCAACCAGCTCGGTCGGTATGTCGAAACAACCGGGCAGTTTACCGAGTTTGCCATTCCGACCCGGGGCAGTCTGCCGTCGGATTTGCAGGTGGATGCGGGCGGGGTGATCTGGTTTACCGAACAGGATGCCAACCAGTTGGGGCGGTTTGACCCGGCCACGGGGGCGTTCAAGGAGTATGACATTCCGACCATTCGCAGTCTGCCCGTGCGTCTGGCGATTGACCGGCAAGGCAGGGTCTGGTTCACCGAGTTTTACGGCAACCGGCTGGGACGGTTTGATCCCCGGACCGAGACGTTTACGGAGTATCTCATCCCGACCCGGGAGAGTCAGCCAAGCGGGGTGGTGGTGGACCCTGCGGGTGAGGTCTGGTTTGTGGAGACTCTGGGCAACAAGCTGGGGCACTGGAACAGCCGGACGGAAGCCATCGAGGAGTTTGCGTTGCCAACCCCTTTCTCGGCGCCCCGGGATCTGGCGGTGGACCGGTCCGGCAAACTGTGGTTTGGGGCACGCAGCAAAAAGCAGTTGCTCTCTTTTGATCCGGTCGGTGGCCGGTTTGAGGCGTTTCCCCTGCCGACAGTGGGGGCGGTTGATGCGTTGACGGTGGATGGGGCGGGCAACATTGTGTTCACCATCGGTCATGCGGGAAAGCTCGGGGTGTTCAATCCGGGCAAGGGGGCATTCATCACCTTTGATGCCTTGCCGGGGGAGAGTCGGCCTGCCGGGGTGGCGGTGGATGCCAGAGGGTCGGTTTGGTTCACGGACCTTGCCAAGAATTCCTTGGTGAAAGTAGACGGTGAGGCGGTCTCACAACTCTGGACTAGGTAAGTTCATTTTGGTCTTTTTATGCGTGGAGGAAGAAAAATGAGAAAGGATAGCGTGTTGGTTGGGGCCGTGGGTTTTTCCATGGTGTTGGCATTGGCTTCGACCGTTCTTGCCGAGGAAAAGCGGTGCGTGTTGGCGAACAATGAGAAGGTGGAATGCCCTGTCAAGTCCGACGAGGATCTCAAGAAGGCACAGGCAGCGTATGAATCGGAAGCCAAGGCTCTGGCGTCCGGCAAGGCGGGTTCTGCCTATGGCATCGCACCTTTCGACTATCTGACGGGTGTCGGCAAGCGGACCAAGGATGCCGCCCTGACCTCCGGTGGTACCAGCGGTTATGCCGCCAGCAGCGGCAAGGTGGGCACGGAGTTGTGGGACCGGGTCAAGGCGCCCAAGGAAGGGGAGGACGTCTACAACCAATGGACCAACAACTGGTCGCCCTCTTTCAAGGACACGCTGGTGCCGGGTACGGACCCCACCGAAGGCAAGCAGTGGTATTATGTCTATTGTGTCGGTTGCCACGGCTGGTTGCTCCAGGGTGATGGTCCCGCAGCGGCCGAAATTTCCCCCCGGCCCCGCGTGTTGACCGCCGGCAGCTACATGAACAAGAAGTCCAACCTGCAGCTCTTCAAGGTGATCAAGGGCGGCGGCGAGGCTGTGGATCTTTCCAGCTCCATGCCCTCCTGGGGGAACTATCTGCAGGATCAGGATATCTGGAACGTGGTGGCCTGGATGCGTGCCATGGCGGACGTTCAACCCCCCAAGAGCATTGAAGAATATCTCTCTCCCAAATCCTCCTACAAGCCGGTGGAGGGTGATTTGAATCCCCTGACGGCCGCCAAGAGCGACGAATTCAAGTCGGCCCAGGAAATGCTGGAGACCGTCATGGACGGGCGTGGTGGTGATATCAAGGGGGGTGGTTACGTCAGCGGTGGTATGCGCAAGACGCCGGAAGAGATCGCAGCGGCGAAAAAAGCCAAGTAAATGCCGTTATTGTCGCATTGTTTTTGCCGAAAGGCCAGAGGCGCCCTCTCCGCAAGGAGGGGGTGTTTCTTGTTTGTTCTGCTGGGTATGTCGGCCTTGTTGATGGGCTGTTCCGAGCAGCGGGATTCCAAGGGGCAACAGACCGCCGGTCCGGCACCGGCTGCTGCCCGGGAGGTTGCCAGGCCTGCGGAACGTCCTGCCTGGCTGGCCCCTCCCGGTTCGGAGCGGCCGCTGGACGCCAAACAGTCTGTTCAGTCTGCCGGGTCCCGGGAGGAAGAGCCCAGACCGTTGAAAATTGGTGTTATCGGCCCGGAAACGGGGGAAGAGGCCCGTTACGGTTTGCGGGTTCTGGATGGCGTCACCCAGGCGGCAGAGGCTTTCAATGCCCGGGGCGGTGTGGCGGGTCGGCCCATTGAACTGGTCCATCTGGACAACCGCAGCGAACCGGCTGCGACCGAACGGGCGGTGCGGGAGTTGATCCAGCAGCGGGTTGTCGCGATTCTGGCGGCTCCGACCGGTTGGTCCACCTTTGCGCCGACCCGTTTTGCCAATGACTCCCGCACCCTGTTCATGGTGGTGGGTACGCGGCGACCGATTCGCAGTGGTCCTTATGTCTTCCGTTTTGCCCTGCCGGACGAACTGGCGGCGGAGGCGTTGCTGAGGCATCTGACCACCGATTGGCGTTACACCCGCTTTGCCCTGGTGACCTCCTCCTCTTACGACGAGTCATTGATGACCAGTGCCTTGCTGAAGCAATCGGTGTTGAGTCATGGCGGCGAGGTGGTTGTGGAGGCGGACACCTATGATGCCTATGCCGGTCAGACAGCCGTCCCCGAGGTGGTGCAGCGTCTGGCAGGGCAGACCGGGGTGCAGGCCATTTTGTATACAGGCGGAGCCGAGGAGGGGGCCCGGTTGGCCAAGGCATTGCGGGCGGCCGGGGTGCGGGCGCCGCTGGTCGGCGGGGAGGATCTGTTCGATGCCGAATTTTTGGAAAAGGGTGGTCAGGATGTGTTGGATACGCTACTCTTCTCCTCCCATGCACCGGAACGGGGGCCGCCGCATTTGACGGACCGTTTTACCGCCCTGGCTTATGATGCCTTCATGATCATCGCCCGGGCCATTGAACAGACGGGTTCCACCGTACCCGCCAAGGTGCGTGAGACGTTGCTGACCATGACCGAGCAGGAGGGGGTGACTGGCAAGAGCGGTTTTACCGCAGAGGGTGTGCCAGTCAAGCATCCGTTTTTTTATCGGGTGGCACAAGGCCAGGGAAGGCTGACATTTGTACCGGTCACGCCGGGCAGATAGGGATCGATTACAAGGAGATTCATGATGAAGTGGGGCAGGTATCACTGGCGTCACTATTTTGGTGGCGTGGCCTTGGTGCTGTTGTTGTTGCAATTGTTGACCGGCATTTTCCTGGGTTTCTTTTATTCACCCCATCTGAAAGAGGCCTATGCCAGCGTCCAGTATTTGTACAATCAGTTTCCGACGGGGGGGTTGGTACGTGACGGACACCGTTGGCTGGCCTTTCTTTTGCTGGTAGCGGTGATCGTCCATTCCGTGCGCAGCCTGTTGCGACGGGATTTTCAGCGACCCGGTGGGGCGGTGACCTGGGTGACTGGTGCCCTGCTGTTGCCGCTTCTGCTGGCCTTTCTGGCCACCGGTTTCATCCTGCCCTGGGAGTGGCGGGGCTATTGGTTCATGGAGATGATTCCCAATGCCTTCGGTTTCATTCCCGTGGTGGGACCGGCGATCAAGGCGTTTCTCATTGAGGTGTTCACCCTCAACCGAACCCTGATCGTGCACGTGGTTGTGCTGCCTTTTCTGGCATTCATCCTGATGGAATATCACATTTTCGCCAAACTGCACAAACGGTCGGGGGGGATACTGCGTTACATACCCCGTCACGGTCTTTTGGCCCTTCCCTTTCTGGTGGCGGTGATGGTGCTGGCCTACTACATTCCCACGCCGACGCAGGACCCACAGATTGTGCCCATGCCTTTGGAAGGGGCCTTCATTCCCACGGCTGAATGGTTTTTGTTGATCTTTTGGGTGCCATTTTTCCACTATGCCAAGGCCCTGGCTCCGTGGGTGGGGATGGTGCTGCCGTTGGTGGTGTTTGTGCTGTTGGCCCTGTTGCCTTTTTATTTCAAGCCCCGTGGGGTTGATACGCGAGGTCTGGACCCGGACAAGGCCGATGCCGTTTTGGGGGCGCAACCGGTGGGTTTTGGTCGGCGGGTATGGGCCTTCTCGGCTGTGCTGGTGACCGTATCGGTTCTGTTCGGCGGCATGTTCATGGTCACCTATCGTTCGCCGACCCTGGGTTGCAACTCCTGCCACAATATCGCCATGGGTGAGCGGATGGGCATCCCTCCGGATGCCTTCAAGAATCGCAATATTGTGCCGCTGCTGGAGGATGATGGCTGGATGACTAGGCACTGGTTTATTCCGACGCACGTCTGGTAGTGGCTCAACCAGGCTGATTTGACAGGCTTTGAAAAATGGCTGCGGGTCCAGGGGGGTCACCCCCCTGGCGGGTCCAGGGCAGCGCCCTGGGATTTTGCCGTTGCTGTTGCCGTTGTTTTTCAAAGGCGCCGCAGCCGCTGTTTGCTGCGGCGTTTTCAACATGCGCCGCAGGCAAGCTGGCGATGCTGGAGTGGCTTGCATCCGTCAAATCAGCTTTGTCGTCCCAGTAGTGCCGCCATCCCTGCTTGTGCACGCCCTTCCTGTGCAGGGCCCGTTTCTTGACGATGCTCCAGGTTCCGTTTTCCGTATCCTGTCATCCCCGCTTGCTCCCGAACGATCACGACGTTGGCCGTGTCACACCTCTCCTTGCCATGGATGCGCATGACGACGGGACATTGATCCTGTTTTGTTTTATGCTGTGGCCGGTGGCGGTTTACTTTAACGGGCGAGGATCAAGCATATGCGAAGACCAGGCGGTTTGTGGCAGTTGTTGGCCATTGGTTTTGTTGCCTTTATCGTGTGCCAACCTCTGTGGGCGGCGGAACCGATCAGGATTGGCATGGCCGGGCCATTTTCCGGTTCAGATGCCTCTTTCGGGGAACAGTTGTGGCGGGGGGCGGAACAGGCGGCGGCCGATCTCAATGCGGCGGGCGGTGTGCTGGGGCGCCCGATTCAGTTGATCAGGGGGGATGATGCCTGTGAACCCAAGCAGGCCTCGGCCGTGGCCAGTCGTTTGGTGGACCGGGAGAAGGTGGTGGCGGTGATCGGCCATTTTTGTTCCTCATCCACCATTCCCGCCTCGGTTGTCTACGCGGATGCCGGGGTGCTGATGATCACCCCCGGTTCCACCAACCCCATTGTCACCGAACGGCAGTTGCCGACCATCTTCCGCATGTGTGGTCGGGACGATCAGCAGGGGGTTGTCGGGGCCGATTTTGTGGTCAAGCGGCTCAAGGCACGACGCATTGCCGTGCTGCACGACAAGACCACCTACGGTCAGGGGTTGGCCGATTCCATGAAAGGCCGTCTGCGCAGCACCGGACAGACCGAGGTGCTGTACGAGGGCTTGACCCGGGGCGAGAAGGATTTTAATGCCCTGGTGACCAAACTGAAATCGGTCCAGGCGGATGCGGTCTATTTTGGCGGTTATCACAGCGAGGCCGGTCCCCTGGTGCGGCAGATGCGGGAACAGGGCATGAAGGCCCCGCTGATCTCCGGCGATGGGATCTTTTCGGAGGTGCTGGTGGTCTCGGCAGGCGGGCCTGCCTTCGTGGAGGGGGTTTATATGACTTTTGGGGCCGATCCCCGCAACATTCCCGCCGGACGGGAGGTGGTGGAGCGGTTTCGCAAACAAGGGTACGAGCCGGAAGGGTATACCCTCTACTCCTATGCCACCTTGCAGGTGATCGCCGCCGCGATGCAAGCCACCCGCAGCCTGGAAGGGGAGACACTGGCCCAATGGCTGCGCAGCCACCCGGTGGAGACCGTCATGGGCAGCAAATCCTGGGACAACAAGGGGGATCTGAAAGTGTCGGATTATGTCATGTACCGGTGGGATGACAAAGGCAAATACAAGGAGGTCGACTAGGCACACGGCCTTCCCATGGACATTTATATCTTTGGACAACAATGGGTGAATGGTCTGGTGCTGGGTTCGACCTATGGCCTGATTGCGGTGGGCTATACCATGGTCTATGGCATCATCGGCATGATCAACTTTGCCCATGGTGAAATCTATATGATTTCCGCCTATCTGACCGCCATTTTCCTGGCCCTGTTGACGGCGGTTGGTCTTCATTCCCTGCCGGTGGTATTGCTGGGGGTGCTGGCGTTGACCATGCTGTTGACCGCCCTCTACGGTTGGAGCGTGGAGCGGATCGCCTATCGACCGCTCCGCCATTCCACCCGACTGGCCCCCCTGATTTCGGCCATTGGCATCTCCCTGATTCTGCAAAACTATGTCCGTATCAGCCAAGGCGCACGCAACCAGGGGGTGCCCCCGTTGCTGGAGGGGGTGTTGCGCATGCCGGCAGAGAGCCTGGACAACCGCTTTGTCCAGATCACCTACCTGCAGGCGTTGATCGTGGTGACGGCCTTTGCCAGCATGGCCATTTTGACCTGGATCATTCAGCACACCGCGCTGGGACGGGCCTGCCGGGCGACCCAACAGGATCGGGTCATGGCCAATCTGTTGGGTGTCAACACGGACCGGGTGATCTCCGTGGTCTTTGTCATGGGCGCGAGCATGGCGGCCGTGGCGGGTCTGCTGGTCACCTTCAATTACGGCTCCTTTGATTTTTACGTGGGTTTCCTGATGGGCATCAAGGCCTTTACCGCAGCGGTGCTCGGTGGGATCGGTTCCCTGCCCGGCGCCATGCTCGGCGGGGTGGTGCTGGGGCTGGCCGAATCGTTTTTTGCCGGTTTTGTCAACAGCGATTACAAGGATGTGTTTGCCTTTTCCCTGCTGATTCTGTTTTTGATCTTTCGACCCAGTGGCTTTCTGGGCGTGCCGGAAGTGGAGAAGGTGTGATGCCGGGGGCGCTGCTGGCGGCATTGCGGGTGGCCCTGGTGGCTTTGCTCCTGTTTGTGCCGGTCACGGGCCTGGTTTTGTCGGGGTATCAGTTGGAACTGCACTGGCAGCGTCCCCTTTGGCTGGCCGGAGCAGTGTTTGTGGGACATTTGTTGCTGGCGCCGTTGTGGGGCCGTTTCCAGTCCGCCGCTGCTGCCGTGGCCCATCACCAGCGGGGTGCGTCGACCACCCAGCCGGGGAGTCGCCGCTTCTGGATCGGCCTGGCGCTGCTGATCGCCCTGC
>JAMOAX010000183.1:0-4436 GCA_039908555.1 Magnetococcus sp. DMHC-8 | reverse complement strand
GTCAGCACGTCGCCGAACGTGCCAAGGAGGGGGTTCCCCCCCTGCCATTGAACGCCGCGCAAACAGCGGAGTTGACCCAATTGCTGCAAAATCCACCGGCGGGCGAAGGGGCCTTCCTCGTCGATCTGCTGGCCAACCAGGTGCCGCCCGGGGTTGATGCGGCCTCCAAGGTCAAAGCGGAATTTTTGGCCAAGGTAGCCAAGGGTACTGCCCAATCCCCCCTGATCACCCCCAAAGAGGCAACCCGCCTCCTGGGCACCATGATCGGCGGCTATAACGTGGGACCGCTGATCGACCTGCTGGACAATGCCGAGTTGGCCGACGAGGCGGTGGCCTCCCTCTCCAACACCTTGATGATCTATGACGCCTTCAAGACCATGGTCTCCAAGGTCCAAAACAATCCCAAGGCCAGACAGGTGATGCAAAACTGGGCCGATGCCACCTGGTTCACCTCCCGTCCCAAAATGCCGGAAACCCTGACGGTCACCGTCTTCAAGGTGCCGGGGGAGACCAATACCGACGATCTTTCGCCCGCCTCCGAGGCCTGGAGTCGCCCGGACGTGCCGGTGCACGCCAAATCCATGCTGATCAATCGCCTCCCCGGCTCCCTGGAGGTGTTGACCGGGTTGAAAAAGAAGGGCCATCCCGTCGCCTATGTCGGGGATGTGGTGGGAACCGGTTCGTCGCGCAAGTCGGCGGCCAACTCCGTGATCTGGCACATGGGCGCGGATATTCCCCACGTCCCGGCCAAGCGTACCGGCGGCGTGGTGATCGGCACCAGTATTGCCCCCATCTTTTTCAATACCGCCGAAGATTCCGGCATGTTGCCCATTCAGTGCCCGGTGGACAATCTGAACACCGGTGATGTCATTACCATCGATACCAAAAATGGCACCATCAGCCGCGACGGTGCGGTGGTGACCCGTTTCACCCTGCAACCCAACACCCTGGCGGACGAGGTGCAGGCCGGGGGCCGGGTCAATCTGATCGTGGGCCGCAAGCTGACCGCCGAGGCCCGCAAGGTGCTGGGGCTGCCCCCCTCCACCCTCTTCCAGCAGGCGGATATGCCGGCGGACACCGGCAAGGGATACACCCTGGCGCAAAAAATTGTGGGTCGCGCCGTCGGCCTGCCGGGTGTGCGTCCGGGGGCCTATTGCGAACCGACGATGACTACCGTCGGCTCCCAGGATACCACAGGCCCGATGACCCGCGACGAAATCAAGGAGCTGGCCTGCCTGGGATTCTCGGCAGACCTGGTCTTGCAGAGTTTTTGCCACACGGCAGCCTATCCCAAGTCGGTGGATATCAAGACCCATCAAACCCTGCCCGGCTTTTTCGAGGAACGGGGCGGTGTGGCTCTGAAACCGGGGGATGGCATCATCCACTCCTGGCTCAACCGGGTCTGTCTGCCGGACACGGTGGGCACCGGGGGTGACTCTCACACCCGTTTCCCCATCGGCATCTCTTTTCCGGCGGGTTCCGGTCTGGTGGCCTTCGCCGCCGCCACGGGTGCCATGCCCCTGGTGATGCCGGAGTCGGTGCTGGTCCGTTTTACCGGGACGATGCAAAAGGGGATCACCCTGCGGGATCTGGTCAACGCCATCCCCTATGTGGCCATCCAGAGGGGTTTGTTGACCGTACCCAAGGCCGGGAAGAAAAATATTTTTTCCGGCAAGATTCTGGAAATTGAGGGACTGCCCGACCTGAACGTGGAGCAGGCGTTTGAGTTGACCGATGCCTCTGCCGAGCGTTCCGCCGCCGCCTGTGCGGTGCAGCTCAACAAAGAGCCGGTGATGGAATTTTTGCGTTCCAACGTGGTCTTGCTGAAAAATTTGATCCGGCGCGGCTACAAGGATGCCAGCACCATCCAACGGCGCATTGATGCCATGGAAGCCTGGTTGGCCAAGCCCAGCCTGTTGCAGGCGGACAGCAATGCGGAGTATGCAGCGGTGGTTGAGATCAACATGGATGAGATCAAGGAGCCGGTCCTGGCCTGCCCCAACGACCCGGACGATGTCAAGCTCCTCTCCGAAGTGGCGGGCACGGTGGTCAACGAGGTGTTCCTGGGTTCCTGCATGACCAACATTGGCCATTTCCGTGCGGCGTCGCGTATTCTGGACGGTCAGCCCCCGGTGCCGGGGCGGTTGTGGATCGCGCCTCCCACCCGGATGGACGAGCGGCAACTGCTCGACGAGGGAACCTACAGCATTTTTGGCAAGTCGGGGGCCCGGACGGAGATTCCCGGCTGTTCCCTCTGCATGGGCAACCAGGCGCGGGTGGCGGACAATGCGGTGGTCTTCTCCACCTCCACCCGCAACTTTGACAACCGGATGGGCAAGGGGGCGCAAACCTTCCTCGGATCTGCCGAGCTGGGGGCCATTACGGCTCAGTTGGGCCGCCTGCCGACGGTGGCGGAGTATTTCCAGTGGATGGCGGACAAGGTGGATGCCAAAGCGGCTGAGACCTATCGCTATCTGCAATTTGATCGGATCGCCGGGTATGAAAATTCCGGCGTAGCGTAGCAAGGTCAGGGGGCGGCACAGGCCGCCCCCTGCACATTCACCTGCTGACTGCCTGGGGCATGGCGTCATCCATATGCGTCCCCTGCAGAAAAAGATTTTTTTCCGCAGCCCGGCGTTTGACCAGACCGGGCAGGGTTATCTTCTTCCCGTTCACGGTGGCCTTGACCCATTTTTCAAATTCATTGGCCGCGCCGAGATAGTCCCCCCTGTTCAGTTTCTTTAACAAGGTACTGGCCGCCAGATTGCCGACCCCCAGATTGAAGGTAAAGCTGACCAGGGCACCGTGCTGTTCGTCGCCGAGACCGACGTTGACATAGTGGGCAACCTGGTCGGAGACCAACGCCAGGTCCTGCTGCAACAGCGCGTCGGCCTCGGCCTGGGTGATGGTTTTTTGGTTGGCCACATCACCGGGTGTCACCCCCTTGGTATGCCCATAGCCGATGGTCGGCACACCGGCCGGGCAATAATAGGCCGTCAAATAACAGCCTTCCGCATTTTTGATCAGATCAACGGCTGCTTGGCAAACTGGACGCGTCATTGGCATGGTCTCCCGTCTGGATGAGGATTGGATCGGCACCAGCATGGGGAAGCCCCCTCTGGCTCCCACATATTATGCGTAATTTTTCATTACTGCACAACAGAAGATATTCATCCGTCCAAACAAGTTCCAATAGCTGGAAAATTGCGGGATTTCTCAGAAACAAGGTACATTCGTTCAGGAGAGCCGAAACACCGGCTTGCCCATACGGACAAAGGGCGGGCGCACCACCTGCACATTGACCGACCGCCCCCGCATATCCACCTGGAGGATACTGCCCACGGCTACATCGCCGGCCACCCGGGCCAGGGCAATCCCCTTTTCCAGGGTCGGGGAGTAGCCGCCGCTGGTGATCCGGCCCACCGGCTTGCCCTCCCGGAGAATGGTTTGCTGATCCCGCAGGACACCCCGATCCTGCAAAATCAGGCCGACCCGTTTGCGGGGTAATGGTTGCCCCCACAAGGGCTCCAACGCCTGCCGCCCGATAAAATCCCGATCCAGGGGTTCCCAGGCGATGGCCCACCCCAGACCGCACTCCAACGGCGAGGTCCGCCCATCCATCTCATGACCATACAAGGGCATGCCGGCCTCCAGACGCAGGGTGTCACGGGCACCCAACCCCACCGGCAACACCCCGAAACGCAACAGACTTTCCCAAAGGGTTACCCCGTTCTCTTCCGGCACAATCAGCTCAAACCCATCCTCGCCCGTATAGCCGGTGCGGGCAATGCGCCAGCCGTTGTCCTCCAGAAAATGGAACGGTTTCAACTCGATCGCCCGACTGCCCATGCCGTCCGGCAAAGCCAGACGCACCTGTGCCGCCGCCTTGGGTCCCTGTACCGCCAGAATCATCATATCCCGCCGGTCCGCCACCCGCACCCCATAGGAAGAGGCATGAATACGAATCCAGGCCAGCTCTTTTTCCCGGGTGGCGGCATTGACCACCAGAAAAAAACGGTCCCGACCCAGGCGATAGGCGATCAAATCATCGGAGACCCCCCCCGTGCTGTTGAGCATCAACCCATACTGGGCCTGGCCGGGTTCCGGGATGCGGGCCACATCATTGCTCAACAAAAAACGCAACAAGGCATCCACTCGTGCGCCGGTCAGGTCGATCACCCCCATGTGGGAGACATCAAACAGACCACAGCGTTCCCGTACCAGGGCATGTTCACGCAACTGCGACCCATAGTGCAGGGGCATCTCCCAGCCGGAAAAATCCACCATGTGCCCACCGAGAACGACATGATCATCAAACAACGGGGTTTTTTTCATCCCTTTTGTACCTCGTCCACTCTTTTCAAGAGAGGCAGCAAGGCTGCCAACTGGGAAAAGGGCACCATGTTGGGACCGTCGCAGGGCGCACGGTCTGGATC
>JAMOAX010000039.1:0-21524 GCA_039908555.1 Magnetococcus sp. DMHC-8 | reverse complement strand
GGGACTTTGCTGTTGCTGTTGCTGTTGCTGTTGCTGTTGCTGTTGCTGTTGCTGTTGCTGTTGCTGTTGCTGTTGCTGTTGCTGTTGCTGTTGCTGTTGATTTTCAGGAAGAGCCGAAGCCGGTTTTTGCTTCGGCTTTTTCAACATGCGCCGCAGGCAAGCCGGCAGTGAGCCGTGGCACTCTGGCCTCAATGGACGGGAGCAACCCCCGTCTCCTGCCGGGGCGCCGGCACAAAACCGGATTTTTTCAAAATATCCTGCCCGACCGGTCCGAGAATCCACTGCAAATAGCCCTTGACCGAATCGCTGGGCGGTCCCATCGTCACCATGTACAGGTTGCGTGCCAGGGGATAACGCCTCTCCAGGGCGGACGCCGCCGTCGGGGGCACACAGGGACCTCCCTCCCGGGCCAGACACAAGGTCTTGACCGCCGCCGTCACAAACCCCATACCCACATACCCGATGGCACACGGCATCTGTGCCACCCGCTGCACCACGGCCTCGGAGGTGTCCACAAATTCCATGTGCTGGTGAAAATGCTGGCCACGCTTGAGAAGATCCTCGCGAAAACCATAATAGGTGCCGGAATTGTTCTTGCGACTGACACGGACAATATCCCGGTCCTCGCAGCCGGGCACCACCACCCCCAGGTTTTTCCAACTGCGCACCGCGCCATCCCGGCCATAAATGTCCGCCAACTGCTTCATGGCAAGACCATGCAACGGATTGAGGGGATGGACAACCACCGAGACGGCATCCATGCCCACCAGAAACAGCACGGGCTGCTGGCCGGACCGGGCGACGATCTGCCGCACCTCCTGGGTCTTGAGAGGACGGCTGGCATTGGCGATTTCCACATGGCCGTTGATCAGGGCGGCAATGCCATTACCCGAACCGCCGCCGGCCACCTCCACCGCCATGCCCGGCGTCTGTGCCTGATAGCCCGCCGCCCACCGGGCAGAGAGGCCCAGCATGGTGTCGGACCCCTTGGTGCGGATGGTGCTGCCCGTATGCACCGTCCGCCCCTCCGCCACCAGACTCCAGCCCAACAACGGCAACAACACCAGCAGCAACAACCATCGATAAATGTTCAATTCTGCAAACCTTGTATCACCAGAGAATCCGCGTCGACGGTACACCGGACCGCCAGATCTCCCGCCGTACAGATCCCGTCCTCGTACTCCTGGGCAATGACCCATACCTGGGTGATCTGACTGCTGACCCGCGGCAGGGCCTCCAGGGATTCCCGGACGCGCTGCCGGTCGAAAAAGACAAACGGTTCATCCAGCACGATACATTGCGGCGCCGGACCCACACGGGCGGCCAGCGCCTGGGCCAAAGCCATGCGCACCGCCAACAGCAACTGGTATCGCACCCCGGTGGAAATTTCGTTAAAATCGACAAAATCGTTCTTGGCGGCGGAAAAGGCGGCCACCTGCAGGTTGTCGTCGATGCGCAAATGCTGGTAGCGCCCCTGGGTAAACAGGGGAGCCGCCTGGGCAATAAAACGGCGCAACTCCTGGTTGAAACGCAGCGACAGGCCCTGGCAGGTGCCTTTCAGCAACTCCTGGGCAACCTGTCGCACTGCCATCTGGTGGAGATGATCCTGCCGGGCGACCGCCAGATCGGCCTGCCGGGCGCGCAAGGAACGATCCTGTTCCCGCCGGGCCCGCTCCTGTTCCAGTTGCCCGTCCAACTGCACACTGTGCGCCTCCGTTTCCTCCAACGCCTGCTGCCCGGCCAACCGTTGCGCGACAATGGCGGCCTCATCCTCCGCCACCTCCCGGCGCAACCCGTCCAGTTCCCCCTGCAACTGTGCCAACAGACGGCGCTGGGCCCCCTCTTCCAGCAAAGCCCGACCGGCGTCAGCGGCCCACTCGGCCAGTCCGGGATGCCAGTCACCGCCGGTCAGGGGCAGCAGCATGGCCACCTGCCGGGGCAGCGATTGCGCGGCTGCCGCATCCATCTCCCGGATCATCTCCCGGACCGCTTCGGCATGGGCATCCAGCTCTTCCAGCGCCTGATCCTGGTCGGCCACCTGCCCGCGCAGCCCAAGGGATTGACCAGCCCCCAGCAACGCCAGCAGCAGCGATACCGCCGCCACGCCCAGCAGGCCGGGCACCAGCTCCGGTTGCCACCCGGCATAAAGACCCTGCAACAGCGCGGTCAAGGCCTGGGCCAGTGCGGATTCCGCCTGGAAATGCAACACACCACCAACCGCCCCGAACAGCAGCGTCAACACCAGGCTGAAGGTGGTCAACAGACCAAACCGGCGACGACGCTCAAGGGCGTGTTCAATCTCTTCATGGAGCCGGGTCCGGGCCGCACGCAGGGTGTCCGTCTCCTCCCGACCGGGAATGAGACCCACCCAGACCGCCAGACTGTACCGATGGGCAGCCACCTGTTCCATCAGGGCAGCCACCTGCGCCAACCGCTGCTGCAGGGTGTGCAGACCGCTCCGCAACCCCTCGCCCGGCACCGCATCCATCTCCACCTGGTGGGCCTGACAGACGGCATCCAGACCCTGCAAGGCCTGCCCCACGGCCCTGGAACGGTTTTGCCAGGTGTCCAGGCCGGTGTCCATGTCACACTGCAGCAGACGGCTGGCAACGGTCTCGACGGCGTCGGCCGCCTGTTGCAGACCGACTGCAAACTGTTGCCAGCGCTCCAGATCCTGGCCAATGGCCGCCACCCGGTCCACCGCCGTCTGCCGTTGCCCCTCCAGAACCCCCAGGGCCTCCTCCTGCAGATCCAGGACAGCCAACTGTGCCTGCAAATCCTGCATGGTGGCATCACCCTGTGCCAGTTCCTCCTGGATGGCCAACTCCTCATCGCGCAGTTCACGGGCCAGACCATCCAGGTCGGCCACGCCGGCCAGCGCCTGGATGGCCGTGTCCCGGGCAGACTCGTCCCGGCTGGTCTGGGTCAGAAACAGGGTCTCCACATAATGCTGATAACCGAAGCCGATCAACCCCATCATCGCCCGATCCACCTCGGCCACCCCTTTGGCCAGCGGCTTGCCCCCCTCCGCACGGCCCAGGCTGGCCTGGCTGCGACCGTTGCCCTCCAGATACCGGGAGACGGTATAACTCTGACCATCGGACCCCGCAAACGTGACCGCCACCGACCCCTGCTTTTCACCCCAGCGGACGGCCTTGGCCAGTTGCGTGGCCTCCAGGGCAGTCGTGCGACCGAACAACCCCAGACAGATGGCCTCGACAATGGCCGTCTTGCCGGATTCGTTGGGTCCGCTCAGCAGAATGCGTCTGGCGTCAGCCAGACCGGAAAGGGAAATATGCTTGTATTTGAACAGATTTTCCGCCTTCAGCGCCTGAATGATCATGGGCCTCTCCTCCCGCTACCTTTTGACGGCACCCGGGCGTTTGCGAAGCCGGGCCAACACCATCTGGACCGCCTCCTGGTGGATGTCCAGCGCAAATGCCGGTTCGGTCTCCTGACGGCGACGAATCTCCTCCTGGCTGAACGCCGCAAAAACAGCGGCGGGATCTTCCACCTGAAAGCCTGCGGTGGTATCGGTTCTGGTTTGCGCTTTCATGCCATCCTCCCTCCTGGAATGTGCAGACCGAGGCTCTTGGCCCACGGGTTGTCATACGGGCCTTGATCGTTGCGTCCGGCAGAGTGTCAGATTTCGCCAGATTGCCTGCGGCGCATGCTATACAGGCCGCAGCAAAAAGCGGCTGCGGTTTTTTGAAAGGCAACAGCAACAGCAAAATCCCAGGGCGCTGCCCTGGACCCGCCAGGGGGGTGACCCCCCTGGACCCGCAGTTCCGGCAAGGTGCAGCGTCAGCCCGGGACGCAACGGCGATCAAGGTCGTCATACATGCCTTGTCCCACCTTCGGCATGTTACCATTTTCATCCGGGACAGGGCAAAGCGTGGCAGAGACTTTTTTGGGGATCAGGCGGACCGGGGCATAGCCGCTGCCCGGTTCGCGAAAATTGGTCACCTGCCCCCGGTAAAGACGCGGCGCCACCCCCAACAGGCGATTCCGGTAGACAAACAACCGCCAGTCCATCTTCATGCCCCGCTCCGGCACGGCAGAAGGCGGAATGAACCGTTGCACCAGGGTGGTGGCGGAGTCCAGGGTCTGGAACCGTTGTCGGGAGAGGCTGTCGCCCAGCAAAACCCCCCGGCTGCCGAAGGCGGTGACCGGTTTGAAGACCCACCGCTTGCGTTCGGCCCAGACCTGCGCCGGGTCCATCCGGCCCAACAGATGGCAACGGGGCACCACGCTGTGCAGGATCGCCTGCTCCCGGTCGGTCAACCCCAGGGCCCCCCGCTCCGTCTCGTCCGACCAGAGAATCATCCGCCGTTTGTCGGCCAGCAAGCCATAAACATGGGGATTGGGCGTGAGACAGACCTGACCCGCCAGATAGGCCGCCCGCAATCCCGCCAGGGGCGTGGAGTCCAGATAAAAATCACAGTGGCGATTGTAGATCAGATCGACCCGCCGGCCATGCCAATGGACCCCCCCGGCATCCATCTGCAGTTCGCCCGGGTCCGCCAGGGCGGCCTCCACCCCCCGGGCAGCGAACAGGGTGCACAGCACCCGCATCTCCTCGGCCAAAAACTGCTGCTCCGGCGCCTCGTCCAGGATGATCACCCGGGCCGGGTGTCGCCGTGCACCCCGACTGAACAAACTCATCTCCTGGTCAAAAGTGGCCAGCAGGGTCTGCAGACGCCGGTCGGCCCGCCCCCCAGGGGGGGCCGGCCAGGCAGGATGAGAGGCCCGCCAGGCCAGCAACGCCCCGCCCGCATTGGTGTTCACCTCAATCAGGCGGGGACCATGGGTCGTCAGGTGAAAATCATAGCCCATCATGACCGCCTCGTGGCCGGGATCAAACCGGGCCACCGCCGGCAACTCCGCCGCCAGGCGACGCCGATAGGCCGGACAGTGATACAGACGATGCAGAACCCGCACCAGGCGCAACATGGTGCCCAGGTCGGCGCGGGAGAGGGGCATGGCGGTGTTCATGATCGCATCCTTGTCAGCAGACAGTGCACGCCTCGCAACTTTTTGCAGGACATTTGCCCCGCGAACCGTTATGCTGTCCCATGTTTTGGCAGTGGCGACACTGTTTTTGTGGCCTTGATCATCGTTTCGTCCCCGCTCGCCCCAGAAAATCATGCCGGCATTGCGGGTCCAGGGGGGTCACCCCCCTGGCGGGTCCAGGGCAGCGCCCTGGGACTTTGCCGTTGCCTTTAAAAAGAGCCGCAGCCGCTTTTTGCTGCGGCCTTTTCAGCATGCGCCGCAGGCAAACTGGCGATGCCGGGCGCGCTGCGCGTGACGCAAAAACCGCGTCACGCTTGTTGTAAAAGCGCGCCGAAAAGCAACGGCCAAGTCCCAGGGCTCTGCCCTGGACCCGCCAGGGGAGATAATCTCCCCTGGACCCCATGAAACTTTACCCGTCAATTGAGCTTTGTGACCTCACTGGCGGAATCTGACATGCTGCCGGACAAAACGATGATCAAGGCCGTTTCCTCCCCTCTCCGACCGGTGCACCCTCATGAAACAATTGCTGGATCTGTGGCCTGTTCTGCTTTTTTTTATCGTTTATCAATGGTACAGCATTTATGTCGCCACGGCGGTGCTGATGGGGGCGGTGGTGGTGCACTCCCTGCTGGTTTGGTGGCAGGAACGGCGCCTGTCGCCGATGCAACTGTCGACCCTGCTGCTGGTGTTGTTGTTTGGCGGCGCCACCCTGGTACTGCACGAACCACGCTTCATCCAGTGGAAACCGACCCTCCTGCAATGGCTGATGGCCCTGGCCTTTGCGGGCAGCCATTTCATCGGTCAAAAGCCGTTGATCCGCCGCCTGCTGGACGGACAAATGACGCTGCCCCCGGCCGTCTGGACCCGCCTGAGCCTGGCCTGGATCGGCTTTTTTCTCCTGTCGGGCGCAGCCAATCTGTGGGTGGCCTACACTTTTGACGAAGCCACCTGGGTCTCCTTCAAACTGTTCGGCCTGCTGGGCATGACCTTCCTGTTCATCCTGCTGCAGGGCATCTGGCTGGCCCGTCACCTGCCGGAGACCACCGGCCAGACGGAATGAAAACAGGCCATCAGTTGCAACCCGGTTCCCCGGCGGGGGCCAAAGGCAGATCCACCGTAAAAGCGATCTCGGTGCCGGACGGGTCCGAACGCACCACCTGCAATGCCCCCGACATCAACTGCACCAGCTTGTGACACATGGCCAGCCCCAGGCCGAAACCGTCGTGTTTTCTTGTTTTGGGCGCCTCAAGCTGGGTAAACTGCTGAAACAGCAAGGGCAGTTTGTCCGTGGGAATGCCGCAACCGGTATCCTGGATGGCAAACCGGAAACGCGCCCGGTCCGGGGTGGACAACGGCGTGGCAGACACGGTCAGTGTCACACCGCCCCGGTCGGTAAACTTGATGCCGTTGCCCAGCAGATGGCGCAACACCTGCCCCAACCGGCGGGGATCACCAACCACCTCGCAGGGCATCGACGCCTGGTATGTAAACAGGAGGGTCAGCCCCTTCTGTTCCGCCTCTTTGCGCAGGACAGCCACCACCTCCTGGATGGGATGGGCCAGATGAAACGGCATCTCCTCCAGGGCAAAGGTGGTCGGGTCCAACCGGACAAAATCGATGATATCATTGATATTGGACAACAGATGCCTGCCCGCGTCATGGATGAGTCGGGCAAACGTCTGCTGCTCGGACGTCAACAAGGGGTCGGCCGACAGCACAGTGGCAAAACCGATAACGCTGTTGAGAGGGGTGCGCATTTCGTGGCTGATCACCGCCAGAAAATCCGTCTTGGCCTGATTGGCCGATTCAAGCTGCCGTTTGGCCTGCTCCAGGGCGCTGGTCCGCTCATCCACCAGGGTTTCCAGATGATTCCGGTGCCGTTTCAACTCCAGTTGATTGCCGACCCGGGCCCGCAGCAGGTGGGGATGGGGTGGTTTGTGAATATAATCCACCGCCCCCAGGGCAAAGCCGGCCGCCTCGTCGTCGGTTTCGGACTGGGCGGTCAGGAAAATGACGGGAATGTCACGGGTGGCCGGATCGGCCTTGAGACGGCGACACACCTCATGACCGTTCAAACCGGGCATCACGACGTCCAGCAGGATCAAATCAATACCGCCCAGGGCGGCAATGTGCAGGGCCAGCTCGCCGTTGATGGCCACCTTGACCTGATACTGACTTTTCAGAAACGCCACAACCAGATTGGCCATCTCCGGCTGGTCATCCACCAGGAGAATGGTGCTGTCACGGCTGACGGTGGGTGGTGGATGGTGCATCAAATGGCTCCAGGGATGCAAAAAAACCGCCGCAGGCAACCGGTGCAGATCCTGCCATCAGGAGATCCATTGACAGGATCGCCCACCCGGTGATCAAAGTCAATAATCATACTTCCAGTTCACCCCCACCCCGCTCTTGTTGGTCTCGTCCATTTCGGTTTGCAGGATGACGTTGGGCAGCATTTCCAGTTCCACGGAGACCTTGCCACTGCCCTGCTTGACACCGCGCTCGACCCCCAGCAACACCTTGTCACCCAAATATTTGCCCGCCTTGAGCGAGCCGGCGTCCACACTGTCCCCGCCCAGCTCCAGCCGGTCGATGCCCAGACTGTCCCGGGCCCTGCCCAGCAAACCGGGACCGCCACTGCGCAACTTTTCCACCGCCACCGCCAGGTTGATGGCCTGGGCCGGCGACAGTTGCTGCCGGTTGCGGTTGAACAGCAACCGGGACAACAACTCATCCTGCGGCAACTCCGGGTCGGAACTCAGCTTCAACACCGGCGTGAAGGCCGGTCCCTCCAGACTCAGCACCGCCACCATGTTGTTGATCGGCTTGGATTCGGCCTCCAGATCCAGATTGGGCTGGGGCGGGGTCGTCCCGTCAAAAGCAATGATGCCCTTGCGCAACTCGAAACGTTGATCCAGAAATTCAAAATAGCCCCGCCGCACCAGGATCTGTCCATCGATCCTCGGCTCCCCCACCCGGCCGCGAATGGCCAGATCGCCATGCCATTCCGACTCCAGTCCCCGCCCCCGCAAAAAAACCCGACCGGGCAGATGCAGGGCCACGTCCAAAAATACCGGCGTGGGGGCCGCTGCCACCCCCTCCTTTTTCACCACCCGCCGCACACCATGGCGGATCTCCATGTCAATGGGTACCGTCTGCACATCCAGGGAGGTCGTGTCCGCCAGATAGAGCAGCAGCTCATTGCCGGTCAGGCTCCCGGTAATCTCCACCCGATCCCGGTTGCCCTGTACCACCAGCGGACCGCTCAGGATGGCCTGCCACTCGTCCTGCCGAACCAGCGTGCCCTTCTCCAGCGTGGCATTGAGCTGGAATGGCAGACGCTGGGCCAGATCCAGGGAGAGCTGACCCGTGGCCCGCAGGCGACCCTGCCCCCCGTCGTTGGCCTCCAGGGTGTTGATGGTGATCGTGCGCCCCTGGGCCATGGCCTGGAGCCGAATCCCCTTCAGCACAGTACCCAGCGCCCCGTTTTCGTAACTGCCATTTTCCACCAGGATCTCGCCCTGCACCTCCGGAGCCGCCACCGTCCCCCCAAAACGCAGGGCCAGCTTGAGCAGGCCATCCAGTTTTTGCGAATCCATCCACCCGGGCGCCACCATCAGCATGAACTGGGCCAGTTGTGCATCGGCATTCAGGGTGCCTTCCACCGGACCACCCGCCGGCACCGCCAACCGTGCCGGGGCAAAACCCAACTGGACAGGAAACAACAACATGGCCGTGACCGGACTGGAGGTCAACTCCTGCAGCGCCAGATTGAGCTTGACCTGCCCCTTCTCCAGACGCGCATCGGCCTGCATGGTCGCCGGCGGAATGGCCTCCATGACGGGATCATTGATATGCAACTTCTCAACCTGCAAAGACAATTGACCATCCGGCTGGCTGGGTGAACCGCTGATCTTGAGATGGGCCTGGGCACTCCCCTGCAGATCCGGTCCACCCAGACGGGCAAGCAAACCCAATGGCAGACGCAACTCGCCGTCCATCTCCACCCGTTGCGCATCATAATGACCCTGCAGATGCAAACGGGCTGCGCCATAGTGCAACACCAGCCGGCCCAGATCCAACCGGCTCCCCCCCCTGCTGCGGGCATCGGGCGTCAGAACGACAGGGACCGCCTCGCCCAGTTGCACGGCGTCCGGGCCGATATGACCCGTCAATCCGGCCAGCGTGCCCCGGATCACCCCCTTGTCATCCATGCCCAGGGTGCCGTTGGCCTCCCAGTCAAATCCTGTCTGCGGTGGCTGCCCGGCCCGGGTGCGGACGACGGTCGACTGGGCCGCCTGCAACCCCGGCAGATCCCCCAGGGCCAACAATCCCCGCCCACCCAGGGTCACCTTGACGGCACGCCGGGTGCCGGCCACCGTCCATTGGGCATCCCGCACCTGGGTGTTGCCCCACTGCAACTTGCTGACACTCCCCTCCAGCCCACCATTCACCTCTCCCCAGAGATCCGCCAGACGGACCTTGAGAGTGCTGCGGTCGAGCAGGCCAAAACCGCCCCGCAGCAACTGCCCATCCAGGGTGGCCTCCAGGTTTTGCTGCTGCCCCTGCCCGGCCCATTGCAGCTGCACCGCCACGCTCCCCTCCAGACCGGCCGGCAACGGATTGACCGGACCGGCCAGCCATTGCGCCCACGCACCGGGCGCGCTGCTCCTGCCCTGCAGTCGGCCATCCACCACCAGCCGGGCCAGGTCCACCTGCACCCGTTCCCCGGTCATTTCGCCGCCGGGCCAGGGCAGCCGCAGGTCGGTCAAATGCAGCAGCGCACCCTCCAGCCGATAGGCACCGGTGGCCATGAACGGTTGCTTGTCCAGACCAGGCCACGTCACCTTGAGGGTGCCACGGGGGGGGGCCGTCACGGCATCCACCACCAGATGGGCGCGGGCATCTTCCCAATGGGCCCGTCCCACCTCCAGGGCCGGCGTCCGCAACGCCGCCTGCAAACGGGGCCCCTCCGGCGGACCATCCAGTTGCAGATCCCCCCATACCTCCCCCTTGAGCGCCACACCGGCCAATGCGGACAGGGGCGCCAATTGGGGCAGATGCACCTGAAACTGCCCGGTCAGCCGCTGGCCATCCGGTTCCACCTGCAACCCGCCCTCACCCTGCGCCCCGCTGCCCTGGAGCTGCAGGCCGGAGAGCACCAGGGGCTGGCCCATCGACCAGGCCAGGGTCGCCGCGGTCTTGACCTCCGAACCCAACAGGGTCTGCAGGGCCGCCGGCAATCCCTGCAGGGCCGACAGCGCCCCCGTCAGGGTGGCCGTCACGTGCGGCATCGGCGCGGTCGGGCCGGTCGGTCGGGTCAGACTGAACCGGCCAGACCATTGACCCTGCCCGTCCAGCGGGGCATGCGCCGGCGCCAACCGGCCGACCCAATCGGCAAGACGGGCGGTCGTCATCTGCCACTGCCCCTGGCCGGCCGGTCGGACCAGTTCCACATCGCCCTGCACCAGGGCCGTCGTGGTCTCATCGGTCACCGACAACCGGGTCAGCCGGACCGGACCGGTCGCAGACCGGGTCAACCGGGCTGACCACGTCAACGGTTGCGCCCCCCATTCGGGATCATCCCCCGGACGCAAACCAGCCAGTTGCCCCTGGCCATGCCACAGTTCATCACCCTGTTCGGCCATGTTGCCCTCCCACCGGGCAACCAGTTGCCGGGCACGCCAGCCGGCCAACCCCGGCTCGGCCACCTGGGCGGTCAACTGCAACCGGGGGGTGCGCCAGTGGCCCTGGGCCGTCAGGGTCGCCGTCAGGTTGCCATGCCGCAACGGCAGTCCCGTCAGGGGGGCAGCGACAGCCAGACGGGGCAGTTCCAGCTGCAGCGTGCCATTCAACTGTCGGGTGGCCAGCGCCCAGGTGCCCTGCCCCTGCAACCGCCCGGCGGGGGCACCAACGGTCAACTGGCGCACGGCCAACTGTCCATCCTCCAGCCAGGCCGTCTCCACCAGCAGATCGAGCGCGGCCCGTGGTCCGACCGCTGCCGTCTGGCGCGCCGGCGCCGAGTCGACCGGCACCAGCAGGGCGCGCCAGTCCGGATCAAACAGGGTCGCCTCCCCTTGTACCTGCCCGGCAAAACGCAGGGTGGAGGGGCTGGCATGGTGAAAATCCACCTGACCCCGCACCCCGCCGGCACCGTGCAGGGTGGCCTCCAGTTGGCCCTGCCAGGCCGACAACGGCCCCTGCCCGGTCAGCCGCACATCCAGACCCTGGACCTGGGGCAACCCGGTCAGGGCGGTCATCACACCACGGTGTTCCTGCCCGTGCAGGGTCAAGGTCAGGCGGGAATCGCCGCGAACAGGCCCGGCCGGAGACAACCGGGCCTGCAGATCCAGTTGGGTATCCCCCGCATCCAGGGGATGCAGACGCAGGCTGGCCAGCAACTGGGTGGGTTCGGGTGGCGTTTGGGAGGTGGCAGGGGTGGGCGTGGCGATGTGCCGAATCTCCCCCTCCAGGGCAAAACGGGCCGCCTGTCCGTAGGCCGTCGCCTCCAGGGTCAACTGGGCAATGTGCAAACGGTCCACCCGCAACGACGGCAGCCAGGCCAGCAGCGGCCAGACCGTCAGGGCGGAAGAGTCCACAGCCGCCGCCGGATCAGGCCGGGGCTGACGCAGCAGCCGGACCCGCTCCGCGCCCGCCGTCTGGATGGACACCTCCCCCCGCCACCACCCGGCCATCGCCCAGGAAAATTGCAGTTGTTCCACCTCCAGCCAGGGCCCCTCCCGGTCCGCCCAGGTCAGACGGCCAAGCTGCAGATCCCAGGGCAACCGACCGCGCAGGTGCTGCACCGTCACCTGGCCCTGGGGGCCGCTGAGCCACTGGGTCAGGGAACGGGCCAGCCAATCCTGACCGGTCTCGCCCTGCAGGAACAACAGGGCGGCGGCCAGCAACCCGACCAGCAAAAGCAGCATCCCCGCCACGCCGCGCGCCAGCGTCAGCGTCCGGGAGCGCCGTCCCGCCGGCGGCGGCTGGCTTGGCTGGGTTGCGTCATCGGTTGGCATCGGTTACCGTCCACACGTTGCAGGGTGGCGTGGTGAGGCGACAAAGCGGGTTCGACGGGTGCAAGTCATTTCCAGACCGCCAGTCTGCCTGCGGCGCATGCTGATGTGCAAGTCATTTCCAGACCGCCAGTCTGCCTGCGGCGCATGCTGAAAAGGCCGCAGCAAACAGCGGCTGCGGCTTTTTTGAAAATCAACGGCAACGGCAACGGAAAAATCCCAGGGCGCTGCCCTGGACCCGCCAGGGGGGATGATCCCCCCTGGACCCCGCAAATGTTTTTGTTGACTGTCGCCGGCCAAGACACTTCAGAATGCCTGACCGATGCTGACATAAAACTGGTAGGCACTGTCCACTTCCGCACGGCGGTGCAGGGGCACCCCGATATCCAGACGCAACGGCCCGATCGGCGTTTTATAGCGCACGCCACCCCCCGCACCCAACAACAACGACTCGGTGACATCCGGCATGTTGCCGACAAAGGCCCGCCCCCCATCCAGAAAAGTGACCAGACCAACCGACTCGCTGGTCTGCAGCCGGGCCTCCGCCGAAAATTCCAGCATGGAACGCCCGCCCAGCGGTTTGTTGTTTTGATCCACATCCCCGGCCATCTGAAAACCGTAGCCCCGCAACGAACCCCCACCGCCGACAAAAAACCGTTCGTCAGCCGGCACGGCCTCCCGGCCGCTGCCGGAGATGGTCCCGGCCCCGATGCGACCGGCCATCACCAGCCGGGGCGCCTCCAGCAGCGGATAATAGAATCGATACTGACCGGAAAACTTGCCAAACCAAACCCCCGTGCCCAGGGTGTCGACAATGCCGGACCCCATCAGGTTCATGTACCAGCCCCGGCTGGGGTCCAGCAGATTGTCCCGCCGGTCCCAGGCCAGCTTGACCGGCGTGGAAAACAGACCAAACAATCTTTCCTGCTGGTTGCCGCTGCGGTCCTGTTCGTTGACCAGCCGGTATCCCGCCCCATAGGTCAAATCGACATGGGGAGCCCAGGGCAGGCTGAGCCCCGCATCGATGCCAAACGAGTCCTTGTAGAACGCCTCGGTGTCCTCCTTGTCCAGACTGGCGGACAGCAACAGTTTTTGCTGCATCTGCAAAAAGTCCGGCTTGCCGAAGGCGGTCTCCAGATGCAACAGATTCATGGCCGCCTGGCCCTTGACCTGCAGCATCTCCCCACCCCCCAGAATATTGCGGTGTTCCCAGTTGGCCGCCACCTTGGCACCCGTACCCGTGCTGTAACCGATGCCACTGCTGATCGAACGGTGTTTGCGCTGGTGCAGATCGACCGCGACCGGATGCAGCCCCTGCCCGTCCGGTTCGGGTGCGATGCGGACCTGCACGGTATTGAACAATCCGGTGGCCAGCATGGCCCGTTTGGCCTCTTCCAGCAGGCGCGGCTGGTAGCGGATGGCCAGTTCCGGCACGGCAGAGGGGGTCCAGGGAATCCGCTTGTGCAGATAATCGGCGGCGATACCCTCATCGCCCGTCAGGGTGACCGCACCGAGCCGCACCCGCGGGCCGATCTCGATGCGCAGGGTGACATCCAGGGTTTGCTGGTCATGATCCACCAGGGTCTGCCGTTTGCCCAGTCTGGCAAAGGCAAACCCCTGCTGTCTGGCCTCCTGGAGCAGATGCTCCTCGGCGGTCAGGATGGCCCGGGAGACGGCCGCCCGACCCGGCTCCAGGGCCAGTTCCGCCGGCGTCGGCGTGGCAAACAGGGCAAAACCGGTCTCCTCCCCGCCCGCCGGGGGCACAGGCACGGACGACGGCTGCTGTACCTCGACGAGCACCCGGCCCAGCTGGTAGACCGGCCCGGGCTCGACCATGAAGGTGACCTGGGCAGGGGTGGTGGTCAAGTCCACGTCAGAGGTGACCTGGGCGGCAAAATAACCCCGCGACTGCAACACCCCCACCAGCGGCTCATGATCCTTCTTGACCCGGCGCAACAACACAAACCGGCTGGCGGGCAGGGAATCCTTCTCCTGTTCGCAGCGGCTGGCGGCACGCAGCAACGGTCCCAGGCTCTCCGTATCGGGCGGATTCAAACCGCTGAACCGCACCTCGTAGGAAAGAGCCGTCTCCTCGGCCCCGGCCGGACCGGCGGCCGGCAACAGCCAGACCGCCAACCACACCCAGGCCAGCATGACCCATACGCGCCCGGGTCTCATCGGCTATTTCTTGTCCATGTGCCGGAACCAGGTGGCGGTGGCCACCGCGATGGACTCGGCATCCCACAGGGGGGCATCCCGCCAGAGATCGATATCCTGCAACATGATGCCAACCCCGGTGGCAAAATCCACCTGGGGTCGCCAGCTCAACTGCCGGGCAATCCGGGTCGTGTCGGCCCAGGTGCAATCCGGCTCCCCCGGACGCCTGGGAATGAACACCACATCCCCCCTGGCCACATCACCGCCCAGCAGTGCCACCAGGTGCAGGATGGATTGGGGCCGGTCCGCGCCAATGTTGTAAATGGCACCGACATGGGGACTGTGGGCCGCCAGGAAAAAGGCTTCCGCCACGTCGGTGACATAGATGAAATCCCGCGTCTGCGTACCATCACCGACCACCGTAAAGGGCTTGCCCGCCAGCTTTTGCCGGAAAAAAACCCCGAACACCGCCCCGTAGGCACCGGTCGTGCGGACCCGGGGCCCATAGGCGTTGAAAATGCGCATGGAATTGACCGGCAGGTCATACACCTGGCCCCAGTGCATCACCGTCTGTTCGCCCTGATACTTGCTCAAGGCGTAGGGATACTGGGGCTGGATGGGATACTCCTCCCGCGTGGGGGTCTCGGCCAGCCCGTAACAGGAGGAAGAGGCGGCATAGACAAAACGTTTCAGGCTGGCCCGCCCGCCATGACGGGCCGCCTCCAGGACACGCACCGTGCCCTGCACGTTGGTGGCCATGTACTCGATGGGCTGCTCAATGGAGGGCACAATATCGCCGATGCCGGCAAAATGAAAAACATACCGCACCCCCTGGAAAATGGGGCTGTCGGGGGGCAGGTCGCGTATGTCGCACTCTTCCACCGCCAGATCGGCGTTGTGGGCATGGTGCGCCAGATTGGAAAGACGCCCGCCCGTCAGATTGTCCACCACACGCACCACATATCCCTCTTTCAGCAAACGGTCCGTCATGTGACTGCCGATAAAGCCGGCTCCACCGGTCACGACGGCAATGGGTTTCTCTGGCATGGACGATACGGCTCCTTTTCACACAGGTTGAATTATAGTACACGTGGCGCGGCGGGCCTTGATCGGCGTTTCGTCCAACAGGGTGTCGAAACCTGCCAGCCTGCCTGCGGCGCATGCTGAAAACGCCGCAGCAAAAAACGGCTGCGGCTCTTTTGAAAAGCAACAGCAACAGCAAAATCCCAGGGCGCTGCCCTGGACCCGCCAGGGGGGTGACCCCCCTGGACCCGCAATCCCGGTACGGTGTTCCGGGGGTGCACAGGAACGCAACGATGACCTGTTAACGTAACAGGCAATACCTGTGAAAACAACCGGTATTCTGGATTTCGCGGCAATTATTTCGTGGGCGATGGCATGGAAGCGGAAAAGCGATGACAGAGACCCTGACCTTTGACGTCATCATCGTGGGGGCCGGCCCGGCGGGTCTGGCCACCGCCTGGCACCTGCACACCCTGGGCCGTGCGCAGGGCCGGGAACTCTCCATCTGCGTCCTGGAAAAAGCCGCCCGGATCGGCGGACATCTCCTGTCCGGCGCCCTGCTGGACCCGCACAGCCTGACCGACCTGCTCCCGGACTGGTCGGCCCAGCCGGACCCGGCCCCACTGGACACGCCGGTGCAGGAGGAATCCCTGTGGTTTTTGACCCGCCGGCAGGCCCATGCCCTGCCGGTGCCCGTCGGGTGGCAGCACACCCACTGTCACCTGGTGTCGCTGGGCAATCTGTGCCGCTGGCTGGCGCAACGGCTGACACAACAGGGCGTGGAAATCCTGCCCGGCTGGGCAGCCGCCACCCCGGTCTGGGAGGAAGAACGGCTGGTCGGCGTGGTCACCGGTGAACTGGGACGGAACCGGCAGGGTCAACCCAAACCCGGCTTCCAGCCGGGCGTGGTATTGCGGGCACCCATCACCGTGCTGGCCGAAGGATGTCGCGGCTCCCTCGGCGGTCAGGTCATCACCCGGCTGGGCCTGCACCGGTCGGCCAGACCCGGCCAGCGTCATTCACCCCAGCGGTATGCCCTCGGCATCAAGGAGCTGTGGGAAACCCCCGGCAGCCAGCCTGGCCAGGTGCTGCATACCCTGGGCTGGCCCTTGTCCACCCCCGGCCGGCATTGGGCCCACGGCGGCGGTTTTCTGTATCAGCCCCGGCCCAACCGGACGGCACTGGGCATGGTGATGGATCTGGACTACCGCCATTCCCTGTTCGACCCCTTCGTGGCGGTCCAGCAGTGGAAGACCCACCCGTTCCTCCGGGAACGGCTCCAGGCGGCCCGCCTGCTGGGCTATGGGGCCCGCACCCTGGTCATCGGCGGCTGGCAAAGCCTGCCGCCTCTGGCCTTCGCCGGCGGCCTGCTGGTGGGAGACAGTGCCGGGTTGTTGAATGCCGCCACGCTCCAGGGCATCGGCAACGCCCTGACCTCCGGCCGGTTGGCCGCCGCAACCATCCTGGCCGCCCTGGACAGCGGCAATTTTTCCGCCGATTTTCTCCAGCAGTACACCGAAGCGGTGTGCCGCTCCCCCATGGGACGGGCCCTGCAGGCCGTGCGCAACGTGCGACCCGGCTTCCGGGCCGGCCTGTGGCCCGGTCTGCTCAACGCATGGTGGGAAAAAACGGTCGCCGGTCGTTCACCCTGGACCCTGCACTGGCGCCAGACAGACCGGGAACGGCTGCAGCCGGTCACCCGCCATTCCCTGCCCATGACCACCCCCCCACCGGTCCACCCCGTGCTGGACCGGAACACGGCGTTGGCAGGCAGCGCCCTCCGTCACGACGAGGACCAGCCGATCCACCTGCAACTGCGCGATCCCGACCGCCTCCTCACCGCCGGACGCCGGCACTTTGCCAGCCCGGAATTGCGCTACTGTCCCGCCGGTGTCTTTGCCTGGCGCACCGGCCCGGCAGAAAAAAATTTTCTCCAGATGCACGCCAACCATTGCCTCCACTGTAAATGCTGTGACATCAAGGATCCCCTGGACGCCATACGCTGGACCGTGCCGCAAGGCGGCAGCGGCCCCGACTATCAGGACATGTAGACCAACGGGAGCGCAGCGCGATGTTTGACAGCCGCATCATCGAACAGGTCATCACCCTCTGGAATCGGTCCCCTGAAGCCCGCAAGTCGGCACCACCCTTTCCGGTGGTCAAAACCCTCATGGAGACCGTATTCCTGGTCGGGCTGCATCGCGAGGAGGAGCGCCCGGTCCAGGTGACGGTCTCCCTGATGGAACCCGGCGAGTTTGCCCACCGGGGACCGGCCGGGGACAGCGTGCTGCTGAGCCTGGAAAAGCGGCAACCCTTCACCGTCAACAGCCTGATGAAACTGGCGCCGGCCTTCGATCCCGTCACCACCGCGCTGGCGGTCTGCTATGCCGCCAAGGGCGAACAACAATACCAGCTGGAAATCTGGGGAGCCGTGTTCACCAGCACCCGGGGTGGTGGCCGGTTTGACACCATCACCCTCTCCCTATCCCCCCCGGAGGTGCTGACCATCTCCTCCAAAAAAACCGGGGCCCTGACCATTTTTCGCGGCAGCGAGGTGATCGCCCGCTTTCATGCCGGCCGCTTTTCGGAACCCATTCCCACCCCGTTTTCCGCCAACCTGATGGGATGGTGGCTGCTGCATGGGGTGCGCTCCCATCCGGAATTCAAGCGCAACGGCATGGCCTACTGGGATGTCTATCGGGATTTCCTGAACCACCTGCTGATCGAAACCAGCAACCGGGGGGTGGGGGGGGCCATCATCTGGCTGCCGGAAAAAATGGCGGACGGCACCCGGCGCGGCATTCTGCCCAGGCACGTCCTCGCGACCAGCCCGGAGGGGGCGCCGCTGCTCGAAGACCTGTGCCGGATGGAGACCAACCTCAAACAAAGCATGCAGGATTTCCGGGAAGGCAAAGAGACGGCCAATTGCCTGATCCTGGAAGAGACCATCCTGGAGTGCAAACGGCGCATCGTGGAACATGCCGAAATTCTCGCCCAGCTCACCCGGGTGGACGGCGCCCTGATCATCTCCAGCCGGCTGCGCGCCATCTCCTTCGGTTCGGTACTGGCCGCGCCGCTGTGGGAGGGCACCACCATGCATGGCATCGACGAGGAGGATTGCAACCTGTATCCGGTCAACCTGGTGGCCTACGGAACACGTCACTCCTCGGCGGTCAATTTTGTCGGCTGGAATCCCGGCGCGGTGGCCTTCGTGCTCTCCCAGGACGGTCCCATCACCGGTCTGGCACGCAAGGATGACGAAACGGTCTACTGGTGGCCGGACTGCCTGGGCAAACACCGCCTTCCCGGCCAACTGGATGCCGGTCCGTTCGGCTGAAGTCTACTGGGACGACAAAGCTGATTTGACGGGTGCAAGCCACTCCAGCATCGCCAGATTGCCTGCGGTGCATGTTAAAAACGCCGCAGCAAAAAGCGGCTGCGGCGCCTTTGAAAAACAACGGCAAAGTCCCAGGGCGCTGCCCTGGACCCGCCAGGGGGGTGACCCCCCTGGACCCGCAGCCATTTTTCAAAGCCTGTCAAATCAGCCTGGTTGAGCCACTACGAACCATCAGCGAGAATGGCCTGCAGACGTTGCCACAACACCGGCAGTCCGTCACCGGTCAGCGCGGAGACGGAGACCACCGGCATGAGGGCAAACGGGGAGGTGCGGGGCAGGATCTCCTCCAGCAGACGCAACGCTTGACGCCGGTCGTTGCTCTTCAGCTTGTCCACCTTGGTGGCGACCGGCAGGGCGGGAATGCCATACTGATCCAGATGGGCCAGCAGTTCCCGGTCCAGGTCGGTGAGACCGCGCCGGAGGTCCAGCAGCAGGATGACCGCCCGCAGATGGCGCCGATGGGCAAAGTAGCTGCCCAGCAACTGGTCCCAGACCGACCGTTGCCCCTGGGCCACGCTGGCGTAGCCGTAACCCGGCAGATCCACAAACCACCACTGCTCACCCACCCGAAAAAAATTGACCTCCCGGGTCCGTCCCGGGGTGCGACTGACCCGCGCCAGGCCGCGCCGGTTGAGCAACCGGTTGAGCAGGGAGGATTTGCCCACGTTGGAACGGCCCACAAAGGCCACCTCCGCCAGGGCATCGGCGGGAAACTGGGACGCCGCCACCGCCCCCACCACAAACCGGGCCGCCGGAATGGAAAGGGGAGCGACCGTGGACGAATGGTCTGTCATGGGGAGATGTCCTTCAAAGTGAAAAACCGTGCACTAGCCCGGACTATAGCGGAGTTGCCCGGACCCTGTCACCGGGTTTCGGTTGACACCTTCCCCTGCCGACGATTACAGTGATGGGGAGGCTGGGCTGAGTTGACAGGTACAAGCCACTCCACAATCGCCAGACTGCCTGCGGCGCATGTTGGGCGCGCTGCGCGTGACGCAAAAACCGCGTCACGCTTGTTGCAAAAGCGCGCCGAAAAGCAACGGCCAAGTCCCAGGGCTCTGCCCTGGACCCGCCAGGGGGGTGACCCCCCTGGACCCGCAATGCCTGTATGGTGTTTCGGGGGTAAAGGGCAGCGATATGGACGAGACGATGATCAAGGCCGTTTCCATTGACCCCCCTTTCCAGGATATACCGCCGTGAGCCGCGACACCTACCGCATCGACAGCCACAAGATGATCTACCACCCGGCCAAGGCGGCCAGCGTACTGGCGGTCCAGGGGGATTGGGAACGGGCGCGCACCATCTATCCCATCTACATGGAGATCGCCCCGGTGGGTGCCTGCAATCACCGATGCGTCTTTTGTGCCGTCGATTATATCGGCTATCAGTCCGTCCGGCTGGAATATGACCTCCTGGCCAAACGCATCCCGGAAATCGGGCGGCTTGGGGTCAAAAGCATCATGTACGCCGGGGAGGGGGAACCCCTGCTGCACAAGGAGATGGCCAGAATCGTGACCTTGACCAAAGCGGCGGGAATGGATGTCTCCATCACCACCAACGCCACGGTCATGCCGCCGGGCTTCATCGATCAGGCCCTGGCCGACCTCTCCTGGCTCAAGGTTTCCATCAACGCGGGGACAGCCGCCACCTATGCCGCCATCCACCGCACCAAAGAGAGCGATTTTGACAAGGCCGTCAACAACATGGCCGCCATGGTCCGCCGGAAACGCGATCACCAGCTCTCCTGCGTCCTGGGGGCCCAGATGTTGCTGCTGGACGAAAACGCCCACGAGATCGAAACACTGGCCACCATTTGCCGGGATGACATCGGTCTGGATTATCTGGTGGTCAAACCCTATTCCCAGCATCTGTTCAGCAATACCCAACGCTACCGGGAGTTTGATTATCAACAATTCCTGGCGCGCGGCAGTGCCCTGGCCCATTTGAATACCGAGCGCTTTTCCCTCATCTTTCGCGGCCATACCATGCAAAAACTGGCTGACAGCGACCGCTATACCCGCTGCCATGCCGTGCCGTTTCTGTGGGGCTTCATCATGGCCAACGGCACCGTGTCGGGCTGCAGCGCCTTTCTGCTCGACAAACGGTTTGAATACGGCAATATCAACGAGCAGTCGTTTCAGGAAATCTGGGAAGGGGAGGCACGCCGGCAGGGTTTTGAACTGATGACCAACGAACTGGACATCTCGGAATGCCGGGTCAACTGCCGCATGGACGACATCAATCGCTACCTGCATCAAATCCATACCCAGTCCGTGCCGCATATCAATTTTATCTGATGCCGGTGGGGGAGTTGAGCATCGTTTCGTCCGGCAGAGCGCCAGCTTTCGCCAGCTTGCCTGCGGCGCATGGTGCAGGTTTCTGGAGGAGTACGAACGTGAAACAACGTCGGTTGATCAGCTTCGATTGGGCCCTGAAGCGGCTTTTGCGCAGCAAGGCCAATTTTGAGATTTTGGAGGGTTTCCTGAGCGAACTGCTCCGTGATGAGGTCCACATCCTGGAGGTTCTGGAAAGCGAAAGCAACAAGGATGATCGATACGACAAGTCCAATCGGGTGGATCTCAAGGTAAAGAACGCCCAAGGCGAGGTGATCATCATTGAGCTGCAATACGAACGGGAGGCGGATTATCTGCAGCGCATTCTATACGGCACGGCCAGGGCCATTACCGAGCATATGCCCGAAGGAGAACCTTATTCCAGCGTGATAAAAGTGATTTCTGTCAGCATTCTCTATTTTGACCTTGGCCGTGGCGCAGATTATGTCTATTGGGGTGGCACCACCTTCAGGGGTATGCACACCCAGGATGAGTTGGACCTGAGCGAAGGCCAGAAGGCCATGTTCCATCGGGACTCGGTGACGGAACTCTTCCCGGAGTATTATCTGATCAAGGTGAACCGTT
>JAMOAX010000038.1:0-21538 GCA_039908555.1 Magnetococcus sp. DMHC-8 | reverse complement strand
GAATTTGCAAAGAAAAGTCTTAAAACTTAAATTGGTGGAGCCGAGGGGGATCGAACCCCTGGCCTTCGCATTGCGAACGCGACGCTCTCCCAGCTGAGCTACGGCCCCATCACACGGTCCCGGATTATCCACAGTTGCCCTCACAATGGCAAGGAGCAACGAATGCCGGGGTGCATTTTATCCCACCTCTCCACCATACAAAACCCGTTCCAGGTACAACCCCCAGGGCGGCACCGTCGGGCCTGCCCGTGTCCGGTCCAAACCGCGCAACACCTCCCCCATCGCCGCCGGCGACCACTCGCCCCGGCCAATCAGGCTCAATGTCCCCACAATGTTGCGCACCATGTGCTGCAAAAAACCATTCGCGCCCACCCGGATGTGGATCTCCACACCAATCCGATCCACCTCCATCCGACTGAGCGTCCGCACCGGGTCCTTCGATTGACAGAAAGCGGCCCGAAACGCCGAAAAGTCATGCGTTCCCAGCAACATCAACGCTGCCTCTCGCATCCGATCCGCATCCAGAAATCGCGGATGATGCCAGACGCGCCGCCGATCCAATGCCGGCGATGCACTCCGACCCGATACGATCCGATACAAATATTCCCGATAGACCGCCGAAAAGCGGGCGTGAAACGCCTCATCCACCTCTTTTACCGACAGCACCGTCAACGACTCTGGTGTCATGACATTCAAGGCCCGCAACATTACCCACGGTTCCCGAGACCGCACCGTGTCAAAATGGGCCACCTGACCCGTTGCATGCACCCCCGCATCCGTCCGGCCCGCACCCAGTACCGTCACATCATGCCCACACAAACGTGCCAGCGCATCCTCCAGGACGCCCTGCACCGTGACAATCCCCTCCCGCTGCCGTTGCCACCCCCGGAACCCGCTCCCGTCATACTCCAATGTCAGGCGAAAACGCGCCACCGCCAATCCTTCCCATCACAGATGCCCCACCACCGCCCACTGGCGCGCGTCACCCACAGCCAACCGATCAATCCTCCTCCCCGGTTGCATCATCCGTCGCATCAACCCCTTTGGCCGCCGCACTGCCCTTCTTCGGTGGCTTGCCAATGGCCGGACGATAAATCTCCACCCGGTCTCCCTCGGACAGCACCTGCCCCGCCGGCACAATCTTGCCATAAATGCCCGTCTTGCACTTGGTCAGATCCAGACCGGCAAATTTTTTGAGGATGCCTGACTTGGTGATCGCCTGCTCGACGGTGCCACCCACCTCCATCTCCGTGTCAATCACAACCTGCTGTTTCGCTTCGGCATAGGCTACGGCGACTTTCATAAAACGATTCCCTTGGTAAATGGTCCATGACGGCAATCCCCCGCCCCCAACCGGACAACACCGCCACCCGGCAAAGGGTCCAGCCGGCACAAAAGAAGACAGATACTTTTTGCTCTTTGTCCGAGACCTGTATAGAATACCCCCATCGTCGGTCCGCTTTCAAGACACAAAGCACCGCCGTCTGTGCGTCGGGCGCCCGATTGCCATTATGGTCAACGTCTCAACAGGTTCTGAGCTGATGAAAATTTTCTCTGTTTACAATATAAAAGGGGGCGTCGGCAAGACGACCACCTCCGTCAATCTGGCCTACCTGTCGGCCGCAGCCGGTGCCCAAACCCTGATATGGGATCTGGACCCCCAGGGGGGAACCAGCTACTACCTCTGTGTCAAACCCAAAATCAAAGGCGGGTCGGAAGAGTTGCTCCAAAGCAGGACCCGCACCATGGCCCAGTTGCGCATGACCGGATACCCCAATCTGGACCTGTTGCCGTCCGACCTGTCCTATCGGCACCTCGACAGCCAACTGGCCAAAAGTTCCAAACCGGTTCATGGCCTGGAACGCCTGGTCGCCCCCCTGGCCAAACAGTATGACCACCTGTTCGTGGACTGCCCCCCCGGCCTGTCGCTGGTCACGGAAAATGTCTTCCAGATGACTGATGTCCTGCTGGTGCCCATGATTCCCACCCCGCTCTCCCTGCGCGCCTACAATCGGCTGGTGCAGTTCCTGGTCAAGCGGCGTACCAAAAAATTGCGGGTGTTGCCTTTCTTCAATATGGTCAACCAGGATAAACCCATCCACCGGGTGGTGACCAAAAACATCAGCGAAAAACACCCCATCTTCCTCAAAAGCGGCATTCCGGAATCCACGCTGATGGAGGCCATGGGGGTCAAGCGTTCCCCCATCTTCACCTATGCCCGCGAGTCTGCCGAGGCCGATGCCGTGCGTGCCCTGTGGCAGGAAATCATCGAACGGGGAAAATAGCCTCCTTACGCGAACAAAGAGGTGGAAAGATAACGGTCGCCCCGGTCCGGCAGAATGACCACCAGGCACCCTCCGTCTGTCAACTCTCCGGCCAGGGCCACGGCCGCCGCCGTGGCGCCACCCGCCGAGTGGCCCACAAAAATGCCCTCTTCCCGGGCCAGACGGAGCGTCATCTCCTGGGCTGCCTCGGCCGAGACATCCAGAATGCGATCCACCCGGTCGGGCTCAAAAATTTTGGGCAAATATGCCTGGGGCCAACGGCGAATACCGGGAATCTTGGAGCCCTCCTCCGGATGAACGCCCACAATCCGTATGGCCGGATTTTTCTCTTTCAAAAACCGGGAAACGCCCATGATGGTCCCCGTGGTGCCCATCGAACTGACAAAATGGGTGATCGCGCCCTGGGTATCCCGCCAGATCTCCGGTCCTGTGGTGCGATAGTGGGCCTGCCAGTTGTGCGGGTTGGCAAACTGGTCAAACATGATGCCCTCGCCGGCCCGTACCATCTCCCATGCCCGGTCTATGGAGCCCTCCATGCCCGCCGCATCCGGGGTCAGTTCCAGGTGGGCCCCATAGGCCGCCATGACGGCCCGGCGTTCTACCGACATGGACTCCGGCATGACCAGGGTGATGGCCACTCCCCAGCGGGCGGCAATCATGGCCATGGCAATGCCGGTATTGCCGCTGGTGGGCTCAATGATACGTACCCCCTCCCGCAGCAGACCAGCCGCCCGGGCCCCCATGAACATGCTGAGGGCGGCACGATCCTTGACCGAACCCGCCGGGTTGGTGCCCTCCAGCTTGGCCAGCAGACGAACCCCCCGACAGGAGGCGCCCAGCCGGGACAACGCCACCAGCGGGGTGTTGCCGATACAAGATTCCAGGGTGCTCATCATCTCCTCCTGTCAATGGGTGATCCAGCAGACCACAGAATATAGAACGATGCACAGACATGGATCAATGCCGAGCCAACCGTCCGGAGCGTTTCATGCGCCGTTTGTTCGATACCCTGCTGTCCGCCTACGGTCCACAACACTGGTGGCCCGCCCACAGCATCGAAGAGATGATGGTGGGTGCCATACTGGTGCAGAACACCGCCTGGACCCAGGTGATTCCGGTCATTGATCGGCTCAAGGCCCATCAATGGCTCTCCCTGGCTGCCATTCGTCAACTGCCGGAAGAAGATTTGTGGACACTCTTGCGGCCGGTCGGTTATTTTCGGGTCAAAACCCGCCGTCTCAAGGCGCTGGCCGCCTGCCTGCAACGGTATGACGACCAGCCGGAACGGCTTTTTCAGTTGGACACGGCAGCGCTGCGCCATACCCTGTTGCAGGTCCACGGCATCGGCAAGGAGACGGCGGACGCCATGGTCTGCTACGGAGCACGACGTCCCCTGTTTGTGGTCGATGCCTATACCGGACGACTGTTCCATCGCCTGGGTTGGACCACCCGGCAGGCCTCCTACGAGACGATACAGGCCATGGTGCACCGGGCCCTGCCAGAGGACGCCCACCTGCTGGGCGAACTGCATGCCCTGATCGTGCAACATGCCAAGATCCATTGCCGGACCCGGCCGATCTGTGTTCGCTGTCCGCTCTCTTTCTGTCCCGCTTGCGAAAGGTGATCCCGATGCCTGCTGCTGCTCCTCCCGCTCCCGGTCGTCCCATTCAGCGTCTACCCGACACCCTGGCCAATCAGATCGCCGCCGGCGAGGTGGTGGAACGGCCGGCCTCGGTCGTCAAGGAGTTGGTGGAAAACAGCCTGGATGCCGGTGCCAGTCGCGTCGAGGTCTGGATCGAACAGGGAGGCAAACGACTCATTCGGGTGGTGGACAACGGCCATGGCATGGCGGATGATCAGGCCCGCCTGGCCCTGGAGCGGCACGCCACCTCCAAACTTACTTCACTGGCGGATCTGTTTGCCATTCAGACCCTGGGATTCCGGGGCGAGGCGCTTCCTTCCATCGCCTCGGTGGCCCATCTGGAGCTGGAAACCCGGATCGCCGCGCAGGTGGACGGCGTGCAACTGATCGTGCGGGGGGGCAGACTGGAACAGGAAAACCGCCTCGTCATGCCCCCCGGCACCCGCATTGCCGTGCGCAATCTGTTTTTCAACACGCCGGCCCGGCTCAAATTCATGAGTTCGGAAAATACCGAGGCCCAGCATGTGACGGAATTGCTCCAGCGTCTGGCACTGGCCCAGCCGGCCTGCGCCTTCAAGCTGTGGATCAACGGTCGGGAGAGCCTGGATATGCGTGCCGGGACCGAAGAGTATCTGGTCGGCCAGCGTCTGGCCACCATCTTCGGGGAGGATTTTCTGGCCAATTGTCTGGAACTGGACAGCCGCCAGGAACATGTGGCCCTCTCCGGTTGGGTGGGACTGCCTGTCTTGAGCCGCAGCAATGCCCGCGCCATTCACCTGTTTGTCAATGGTCGCTGGGTGCGGGACAAACTGATCATTGCCGCCGTGCGCGAGGCCTATCGGGATCTGTTGGCCACCAACCGCTATCCGGTCCTGGCCCTGTTCATCCAGGTTCCCCCCGATACGGTGGATGTCAACGTCCATCCCACCAAGCAGGAGGTGCGCTTTCATCAACAGCAGTTTGTCTATGGCACGGTTCGCCGGGCCGTGGAAGCCGCACTGGCAACCCTGGGCAGCCGCACCTACCAGACGGCTCCCACCCCTTCTCCTGCCGTGCCGGACCCGGCCGGGTCCGATCCGCTCCTGGCCAGGCTGCCCTCGGCGGTCTCCCAGCCGGTTCGTTGGGATCGGTCGCCGTCGACCACCGCTGCGACCCCCCGGTCGGGCTCCTCCGGTGCCGGCTGGAAAGTGGCAGAAAGGGGAGAGTGGCAACCGAGTCTGTTTCACCGGGAGATGGTGGCCGATCCCCTCCCCACCGGCGCGGGGGTGCCGGATCCGCCACCGCCTTCCGTATACCGGACAGACCCGCCGCTGGGCCGGGCCCTGGCGCAGGTACATGGCACGTATATTCTCGCCCAGACGGCGACCGGTATTGTCTGGGTGGACCAGCACGCTGCCCATGAACGTATTGTCTATGAAGCGCTGAAGCGGGCTCATGCGGAGCGAACCCTGGCGCGTCAGCGGTTGTTGATGCCGGAAATCCTGCAACTTGCCCAGACAGAGGCGGAGCAGTTGAGCCGACATCTGCCCGCACTGGCTGAAATGGGGGTGGTGGTGGAGCCTTTCGGCAAACAGGCTTTTGCCGTGCGGGAGGTGCCGGCCATGCTGGCCGACGGGCGTATACGGGAACTGGTGCTGGATCTGGTCAATGATATGGAAAGCCAGGGAGACAGTTCCGGTGTGACCGCGCGCCTGGAACAAATGCTGGCCACCATGGCCTGTCACGGCTCGGTACGGGCCCATAAAAAATTGGGGCTGGAGGAGATGGACGCCCTGCTGAGGCAGATCGAGACGACCGATTTTTCCGGCCAGTGCAGCCACGGCCGCCCGACCTACGTGAATATGAGTCTGGCGGAACTGGAAAAACTGTTCGGGCGGCGGTAGGGGGTGAGAGGAGGGTGAAGGAATGGACTGGTGGATCAATCGACCTGATTTGACGGGTGCTGGCCCGACTGGCCCGCGCTGCACGTCGCGCGCTCCTGCTGTGGGCAACACAGGGATGGAGGGCGCCAGAAAAGGGTTGATCAAAAATTGTTCATGCCATTATAATGGTCATCAAAGAGATCGGTTGGCATCCACCGGCAGGGGGCAGGTGTTTGCCAGGGTCCCATACACAGGAGTGAAGCCATGAACTGGCGCGATCACATCAGCACCGATCCCCATATCTGCCACGGGCAGGCCTGTATACGGGGTACACGGATTCCCGTTGCCGTCATCCTCGATAATCTGGCAGCCAATCTGCCGCACCAGGAAATCTTGCAAAGCTACCCATCCCTGACCGAAGAGTCCATCAGCGCTGCCACCCGCTATGCCGCAGAACTGGCGAGGGAGAGGATCATTGAGCTGGACAAGAGGGTGGTCGCGTGAAGTTCAAGACAGATGAAAATCTCCCCACAGAAGTCGTTGCCCTGCTGCGCAGGGCAGGACATGACGCCATGAGCGTTGTGGAGCAATCTTTGGGGGGTAGAGATGATGAGACAGTATTTCATGTTTGTCGTACGGAACAGCGCATCCTGATAACCTTGGATCTGGACTTTGCCAACCTGCACGCCTACCCGCCTGCCACGGGATATGGCATCGTGGTACTGCGACTGGCTTGGCAAGACAAGTTAACCATCATGAATGCCATGCAACAGGTGCTGCCCATTTTGGCAAAGGAGTCACCAGCACACAAACTCTGGATCGTGGAAGAAGGACGGGTTCGGATCAGGGAACAGACAAAGGATTCACAATGAATGGGATAGAACGTGTACTGCTCAGCATGCCCGACAAATACCGTTTGCTGCTGTTGGTGCTGGCCATGGTGCCTGTCATTATCATCTCTGCATATTTGACTACCGACACAGGGACCACTTGGCTGATTACTGGCGCCATAATGGCGGTCCTGTTCCTTACGCGCCCCATCTGGTTGCCACCAGATCATGGCATTACCCAGATACGAAAACTTTCTATCCAATTCTCGGTATTGTTATTGGTCGCAACTCAAAACCTTTGGAGACACCCTTTAACTGCACTTTCTCATGATTGGTCTTCCTCGTTGCCGCCAGAATGGCAAAGCCGGATACTCCCTCTTGAGGCAATATTGACAGGGCTGGTGATTGTCTTGGCCGTTTTAGTGATATTTGCTGTGAATTATTTCATGCGCCCCAATCTGGTCATGGGGCACAAGAAGACCCCCTTGGAAGAAGAATTTCCAGAAAAAACATATAAACAGGAACTGGAACAATTTTGTCATGTACTCAGAGAGGATCTGAACAAACTGGATCGTGAAACCAATTGGAGCTATCAATATTTTACCCCTCTGTCTGCCGAAGTTGAAATCATTACCAATGATGTCAGACGCAAACGTATTGAACCTCTGTTGACCGCCATGCGTCGTCAAACCACCAGAAACACGCAAGATAACAATACAAATCAGGTCTATCAAGTACTGGGAGATCCGGGTTCCGGCAAATCGGTATCTTTGCGCAAGCTGTGCCGCGAACTCTTGGATGAGGTAAACGCATCCGGCAAAGTTCCTGTCTATATCAATTTGCGAGATTGGACGACCACCAACGAATGGACAGAGACCACCCCTCCCAATACGCGCGTCCTGTATGACTTTGTAGAAAAAAATCTTAAGACACGTCTGAATAGTTATTTTGCCGACGACTTTATCAACAAATATTTCAGAAAAATGTATGACAACGGTCGACTCTTTTTGATTTTGGACTCCTTTGATGAGATACCCTGTGTTCTGGACAAGTCCGAAACCTCCTGGTTGATCGATTCTCTCTCCCAGACGATTTATGCCTTTTTGGCAAACGGTCCAGATTCCAGGGGTATTCTATCCTCACGCCTGTTCCGTCGTCCCACCCGGGCCTTTCGCAGCTCTGTCATTCTGGAAATTCGTCCTTTCAGTGAATGGCAGATCAACCAGTTGCTGGTCAATTATTTTGGCCAGGATCAGGCATTGATGAAAGCATGGCTGCGGGAAAATCCAGATCTGATCTCCATTGCCCGCAACCCTTTTTCTGCAACGCTTATTGTTGATTATGCCAAAGACCACCAGATGCAGGCGCCTGCCAATCAAGCAGAACTGTACGCTGAATATATCGAGAAAAGGTTGCAAAAATGTCAGGAAAGACTGACAGAGGCCGATCTTTCCATCACTGACATCAAGAAATGTGCCGAGGGGATTGCCCACCTCATGCTTGACACACAAGAGTTGGGGTTGGAGGCCCCCAGGGCTTTCCTGATCAACAATCTGACCAGTCATCCAAGGGACAAGGTGGAAAAAGTGATTGCCCTGCTCAAGTATGCCGGTTTGGGTCGACTGGGCAGCGAAACAGACCCCCGTTTCAGTTTTTGCCATCGGCGCTTCAACGAATATTTTGTGGTGCAAAAGTTTATTGCTGATCCATTCTTGATCAAACTGGATGCCATTCCCAGTGACTCCCGTTGGCGTGATGCCCTGACCCTGTACGCAGAAGTTGCCGCGATTGACAAGGCCAAAGAGATTGCCAACTTTTGCTGGGAGGAGGTCAAAAGAGCGGAATCTGTCAAGATGGAGGATGAAACGTACCGCCGGGCGGTGCACAGTCTGCGCTTTCTCAAGGATGCCTTTCGGGCGCGAACGGCACCCCTCATCGATTTTCGTGATGCCTTGGCAGATTTCATCGCAAGACAGATTGCCAGTGGTGATCCCATTGCTGCCAAAATCGGCGTCGAAGCAACCGGATTGTTGCCCCAGGAACGTATCAATCCCATCCTGTTGCAAGCCTTGGATATGCAAAACACTCTGATCAGCGCAACAGTTCTCAAGTCCTGTCGTCACATCGGACAGATTGACATGGCGATGCAGGGAAAATTGATGGACTACGTAGGCGGTCTGAATCGCTGGCAACTGTTTGTGGACCGTAAAGAGTTTCTTTTCTCTCTGAAACTTGCAAATAATTTGCGCTTTCTTTACGATTTCAGCAAGGCACGTATCATTGATACATTCTTAGCTACTGTTGGAATGTTGATATCATGTACGTCATTTATTGCTGTGTTGTTCTATTTGTCTGTTATGATTAAACAAAAATTGCACGGTGAGCTTTTCAGTAATAAGACGTTTGATTATTTTCGTATGATATTGTTGTCGTTTGTTATTTGCATGTTTACCATAACGGAACAAGTATGGATCGCGCCATCACTTGATGTATTCTATCATATGGCAAACATTGATCGCAAAATATTGTTTGTTTTTATGTTTATCATGATAACAATATCCGTTCCGTTTTATTATATGTACATACTAATAACAAATCACTCAGTATATTTAGTGAGAAAATCAAAAGAAACTAGACGTCGCATGTTGTTTGTTGTGTTGTATGTTTTGGTGCTCGGATCGTTAGGAGTCTTGATAGCTCATATTGCCACGTTATTGCCAGAGTGGGCGAGAATATCTGTTGTGATATTATGGTTGACTGTATCATTAATATTAGGTTTTTGGTATATTGTGGGAGAAACAAGTCAGATCCTGAACGAAAGACGGCAATTGGAATCATTGACTCGACGCATGTCCTTTGACCGCACTGAAATTGCCGAATATTTTTTGCGTTTTCAATCGACATCAAACCGCCAGAAATTTGTCGAACACTTGCAGTTACGGGAAGTCAGGGTCACCGGCGAATGGCCAGAGGGACGGTGTCCATCCAGACGCAATGATCCAGCCACATCCGTCTTGATGCAACTGGAGGAACATTGGCGGGGGTTGGATCGGTAGGACCGCACACGGGAGCAGGACTGTGGGGCTGTGCTGACTGGCAATGCTGCTGCCTCACCCCTTCCGCAACCAGAACAAAAATTCCCGATTGCCTTTCGGTCCCAGAATGGGGGACGGGGTGGAGCCCTGGATCGTGACATCCAGGGTGACGGCCAGTTGTTCAAAGTGGCCCAGGACCGCCTGGTGCAGGGTCGGGTCCCGGATCACCCCGCCCGGCGTGACCTGGGCCCGGGCCAGCTCGAACTGCGGTTTCAACAACACCACCCCTTGCCCGCCCGGACGCAACAGGGCCAAGGCCGGCGGCAGGGCCCGGGCCAGACCGACAAAACTGACATCCATGGTCAAAAAGTCGATGGAGCCCGGCAGGCGGGACGGGTCGACATGGAGAATGTTGGTCCGGTCCATCACCACCACCCGATCATCCTGGACCAGCTTCCAGGCCAGTTGCCCGTATCCCACATCCAGGGCATACACCCTGGCCGCCCCCCGTTGCAACAGGACATCGGTAAACCCGCCCGTGGCCGCCCCCACATCCAGACAATGGCTGTCCTGGACAGAGAGATGAAAACTCTCCAGGGCATGCGCCAGCTTGATGCCCCCCCGGGAAACCCAGGGAGTCGACTGCCCCAGCAGACGCACCGCCGCTGCCGCGCCGACCGGCGTACCCGGTTTGGTGATGCGCCGTTCGTCGACCAGCACCTTGCCCGCCATGATCAAACCCCGGGCCTGCGCCAGAGAGAGGGTCGGTTGGCGCAGCAGCAACAACTCATCCAGCCGCATCCTGCCCATGGCGACCCGGCCTCCCGCTCATCGACACGCACCACTGACACCACTCATGCCGCCAAAAATCCTCCGGATTGTCGCTCCCAGAGCCGGGCATAATGACCGTTCAAGGCAATGAGCGCTTCATGGCTGCCATCCTCGACAATCCGGCCATGCTCCAGGTACAGGATACGATCCATGCTCGTGACGGTGGAAAGACGGTGGGCAATGGCGATGACCGTGCGCCCCTCCATCAATTGCCAAAGCGTGGTCTGAATCACGTGTTCGGTCTCCGAATCCAGGGAAGAGGTCGCCTCGTCCAGGATCAAAATGGGTGCATCCTTCAAGAAGGCCCGGGCAATGGCCACCCGCTGCCGTTCCCCCCCGGACAGCCGCACCCCCTGCTCCCCGACAATCGTCTCATACCCCAGGGCACGCCGCTGGATGAATTCGGTACAATGGGCCCGCCGGGCGGCCTGCTCCAACTGCTCGGGTGTGGCATCCAACCGGGCATACAATATGTTGTCGCCAATGCTGCGATGAAACATGCCAGGCTGCTGCGGCACCTCGGCAATGGCATCGTTGAGGGATTCCAGGGTAACCTGGACAATATCCTGGCCGTCAATCAGAATGCAGCCTGATTGCAGGAGAAACTGCCGCCGTACCAGCTTGATCAACGTGCTCTTGCCCGCCCCCGATGGTCCCACCAGCCCCACCTTTTCACCCGGTCGGATGATCAGGTTGAACCCCTCAAAAACGGCATGACCATCCCCGTACCGAAAGGTGATGTCACGCATTTCGATGCCACCCCCCGCCACCCCCAGGGGCCGGGCATCCGCCTGATCGGCAATTTCATGGGGACGGCTCACCAGTTCCAGGGTGTCGGACACCACACCCAACTGTTCGTGAAATTCCAGAAACCGCTGCGACAGGCCCCATATGTTGTTGAACACGATGGTCGCCAGGGAAAAAACCAGCATGAACTCGCCTACCGTCATCTGTCCCGCCACCACCTGCCTGATGGCCATGGCCATCATGCCCAACTGGCACAGCAGGGTGGCCGAAAACAGCAACAGATGTACCAGGACAAAAAAACTCCGCACCCGGCGGGAGGCGTGCTGCTCGCGGAGCAGATAGCTGCCGATGATGCGCCGCTCGAACAGGTGACGGCTGAAGGCACGGACCAGTTCAATGTTGGCAATGCTGTCCACCATGCGCCCCAGCGAGGTGGAGGACTCCTCGGCAAAGGCATGGGAAAGAGAGCGGCAACGTTGGACAAACAGCGTGGAGATTCCCAGAAACCCGAACGCCCAGCATATCAGCAAGACGGCCATGGTGGGTGACTGGGGCCACAACAGCAGCGTGCCCTGAATCATGATGGTGATGATGCGCACCACATCGTGCAACAGAATGTTGATCAGGATCAAACAACTGTTGCCGGCCTGTTTGATCTTCTGCCCCAGCTTGCCGGCAAAATTGGCCTGAAAATAGTGGGGAGAGTGCCAGATCAAATGGGAATACAGGGTATTCTGCACCAAAAACCGGAACGGCGGCGATGTGACGATTTCCAGCACCTGATAGGCGCGATTGCACAACGCCGACCCCAGCCACAGTCCTCCCACCACCAAAAACCAGTACCAGATCTCGGTGGGATCATCCCCTGGCCGAAAGCGGGTCATGGCATCGATCAGATTGCGCAACGAAGGGGGCTCGTATCCCATCAGACCGATGGACAGCGCAGCGATGGCAATCATCAGCAGGGCGCGCCCCAGAAACCGCTCTTTCAGAAAAAACCACAAAAAGGCCATCGCTGTCCGCGGAATGGGCCGGTCGGGACGGCGAATGTCAAACAGGGTGGCCAGCGCAGGATCGTCTGCCACCGCACAGGTCGCATCCGCCCCGCCGGTCGGCCCGCAACGGTCGGCCACCGTGGCCGCGAGTCCATTCGCATCGCGGCCATCCTTCTCCCTGGCCGGCAAGGGTTTCATGAGGGTCATCGGTTTTTCTCAATCAGGATGGGCAATGGCTGGACAAACCGGCCTTGATCATCGTTTCGTCCATGCTCACCGCGGGGAATTGTGCCGGGATTGCGGGTCCAGGGGGAAGTCTCCCCTGACAAGGGTATGTTTTTTTGCATCATATTGATAATAAAATAAATTTATTGCAGGGGTCCGGGGACCGTCACGGTCCCCGGCGGGAGTACAGAGGGCAGAGCCCTCTGGTGGGGCTCGGGGCAAAGCCCCGAATGGAACTCATCGAGTTCGCATGATTTTTTGTGGGGGCCTTGCCCCCCCACCCCCCCCCACTGGGGGAGATAATCTCCCCCAGGCCCCCATGCCATTTTTTACAAAAAACCTACCCTTGCAAGGGAAGTCTCCCCCCTGGACCCGCAACCGTTTATCATGATTTCAAGGATTTGATCAGACAACCCTGGGCCACGCAACTTAGCGGATCGCTGGCGTAGCGCACGGTGGACAAGGCCAGAGGCCATTCCTCTTTTTGCACCTGCTCCCGCACCAGATCCAGAAAACCCCCTGCCAATGAAGTGCCACCAGAAATGATCAGGGGAATGCTGTCCGGGAAGCCCAGATCCAGATCGCGTCGATCCAGCTCCCTGACGGTGCTCTTTACCACAAAGTGGATGAGATTGGTATAATAATAACCCAATGCCTCCCGCACCTTGCGCTCTTTTTTGCGACCGGTGTCAAAGCGGTTGATGTCAAAATCCTTCTCCTTGATGGCCACCACCCGGTTGGGGATGGTGCCTACCGCCATGGCCACGTTGTCGTCGATCCAGTCACCCCCACGGTTCAGGGCAAACTCCAGCACCGGAATCGACTTGTAGACCACGGCAACGTTGGTCAGGCCGGCTCCGAACGAAATGCTGATCCCGCTGAAATCGGTATCGGCACACTCGGCATAGATGATCGCCACTGCCTCGTTGAGCGGTTCCGGGGTGAAACCGACCTCGCTGACAATCCGGCCGATAATGTTCTGATGGTAGAGTACATTGGAACGGGAGTTGACCGGATCGCCCGGTACGGAAAACACACACTTGCCAGGCCGACCCACACTCTCCACCCCGATCAGCTCGCGGATCATGATGGCCAGCACATCGGCAGAGTTGATATCCTCCGGGCTGATGGTCCCCTTTTGCATGGAACGGTTGATGCGATAGCCGAAAATGTTGGCAAAATTGTAGGCATCATTGGACAGGATGAAGACACTGTCGTCGATCCGGGCATGGCTGATCTTGGACAGATCCATCTCCCCCAGATGGGTTTTGTCCACGGTCAGAAAAACATTCCGCAGGGTGGTGACATCCACCTTGCCGGTCATGTTGACAGAGGCGCACACCAGGTTCATGGTGCCGACATCCAGTCCCACGTTCACCTTGCGCGCTCCATCCGCAACGGCCTGTGGCGGCGGTGGAGACGGCGGGGCCGGACTCCGCAATACAGGCGCTTTCGGGGCCGGGTCGACGGCATCATCGTCATCATCTTCAAACGGTTCGTTCATCAAATATCCCCCAGACTGTTGTGGATTGCCAGCCTGCCAGCAACCCGGTTATGCCCTTGTCATGATCCGACCGGCCTGGCACCACGCTGCCGATCACCGACCCGGTCAGCCCCCCTGCATGGAGGAGAGCTTCCTGGCCACATCTTCCAGACTGCGATCCACAGTACGCTTTTTTTGGCGTGTCGGAGAACCGGTTTGCGTCTCGGTCTGAATCGATGGAATGAAGGCCGGACCCTCTTCCATCCTGGCATCATGCAGCTCCCGGATGGACGGCGACACCCCCTCCGACTGTTCCAGACGGTTCTGCAACCCTTCGACAATGGTCAACACCCGCTCCAGTCGCCGCTCCTGGCTCTCCAGAGGAATCAGGACACCCACCAGGATGATCAGTGCCACGATGGCTGGAAAATAGTCGGCCATCCCCCCGTACCACAGCAACGCCATGCCCAACATCCCTCCCAGCACGGCACCCCGGATAAAATTTTTCATCGTTTGTTCCATGTGTCAGTGGTACACCAACACCCTCCCTCATTTCTTTTGACTCGCCATGGCCTCCAGCTTGCTGGCAGCCTCCGCCACGTCGCCCTGGATGACACGCTTTTGCACGGACGGTGCGACCCCCTCCAGTTTCTGGTTGTGCACCGTTGGCACAAACTCCCGCCCAAAGGTCGGTTCCCCCTGTTTCAACGCATCTCTCAGCAACTGAGGGTCCTGACGCGCCGTGTCGGACAACAGGGCTTGCAGACTCTTCCAGCGATCCGACTGGTTCCAGCGACGGCCCAGCCACAACATCACCCCCCCCAGACAGACCACCAAACCCGCCAATCCACCCCCCAGCCACAACCACTCCCCCTGTTCCAGCCATGCCGGCCAGGGAGCATCCGGGTCCGCCGCAGCGGCACGGGGACCGACTGCCTCCTTGACATGTTCCAGTTCGCTGATCCGGTCCCGCAAGAAATCCCACTCCTTCCGGGCCTGTTCCAGCGAGGAGATCCGTTTTTCCAGCCGGTCCTGCTGGGCCTGATTGCTTTCCAGGACGCGGGTGATCACCTGCAACTGGGTCAGAATGGCCCGCAATTCCTCGTTTTCCGAACCGGGGGCAGCAGTCGGTTTGGCCGGAGGGGGCCCGGCAGCCGGTGCCGCCGCCGGTCCATCGGGCGCCGTCGGTGCACCGGGCGCCGCCGTGGCAGGCACCGGCAGATTCGAGGTCGCCGCCGTCATCGGAGCCGCCATCTTTTGCTGTCCCGTACTGGGCTTCTGCCACTCCATGCCATGGGTCAGACGTACCTGCCGTGCCTCCCGGGCATCAATCCGGGCAATCTCCTGCGCCGTCGGCACCGTCAACATGACCCCGGCCTTCAACCCGTTCATGTTGTTGCGGATGAAACAATCCGGATTGTGCTTCCACAAGGCCACCATCGCCTGAAAATAAGAGTTTTCTCCCTTGACCAGATGCAGACGCTGCACCACTTCCGTCAGGTTTTCACCATCACGGACCGGGCCATAGGTGTGGCCTTTCCCGGTACCCGCTGCATCGGTCGCACGCTGACGTTCCTCCGTCCTGGCGGCAACCCGATTGTTCCGCTTGGGCTCAGCCCGCGGCTCTGAACGCAAGGCCCGTTGTTCATCCGTCATGGCCCCAACCACGTCATCATGTGCCCTGCCCGCCTTGCCCGACCTGACCACAGGCTCATCGTCCAGATCCGCTTCGTCCGCTTCACGCGCCCCCGCAGTCAACGGGTCAGCAGCCGGTTGTTCCAGCAGCGGCAGATCAACAGTCGACAGGCTGGTGGCAGGCGTATCGGCAACCGGTTTGTCCTCCACCGGCAAAACAACAGTCGACCGGCCAGTGCCAGCCGCATCGGCAACCGGTTTGTCCTCCACCGGCAAAGTAACGGTCGACCGGTCGGTGCCGGAGGCATCGGCAGTCGGCTTGTCCAGCACCGGCAGAGTGACGGTCGATTGGTCAAGGGGCGGCTGCCCGGCAGCCGGCTTGCCGGTCACTGTTTTTCCATCAACCGTCTTGACAACAGGGGCCTTGCTTTCTCCCTTGTCCTGCTCCCGGCCATCCGTTTTCTTCCTCTCCGGGCCGGCGCCGACAGGTGTGGCATGCAGGCGGAAAAAAGGGAAAAAGGTGTGTTGATTGGAGACCACCCGCAACAGGATAAAAAAATCACTCTCCTGAATGGGTGCACTGCCCTGCAGCCAGACGACCGGCCCGCCTGCCTGCTCCTTGACCTGCACCGTCAACGTCTCCACGGCCACCGAATGGGGCAGATTGAGCAGGGCATAGTCGGCAGCAGAACCGATGGCTACCGAGACGATTTCCTCACCACGTCCCAGTTTGATCGGGGCTGTGGCCTGCAATGCCTGGCCCGGTTTGCTTGACAGTTGCAACTCCCCCAGCGAAAAGGCATGCGCAACACCGGACATGCCACCAACCCACGCCACACAACAGATGAGCAATACACGGAGCATAGCCACCGATCTCAGCCTCTTTCAAAATAGGAAACCCAATCAACTGGATGTGTACCAGCCGCTCCGAACCCCGGTCCGACAGCATCCCGAACGCTTCGGGGCCCCCCAACCCGACTGGGCATGCCTGCGGCGCATGCTGAAGGCGCCGAAGCAAAAACCGGCTTCGGCTTTTTTTTATAAATCAAAGTCCCAGGGCTCTGCCCTGGACCCCGTGAAACTTTACCTGTCAATTGCGCTTTGTGACTCCACGAGTGGCTCAACCAGGCTGATTTGACAGGCTTTGAAAAATGGCTGCGGGTCCAGGGGGGGCACCCCCCTGGCGGGTCCAGGGCAGCGCCCTGGGATTTTGCTGTTGCTGTTGTTTTTCAAAGAAGCCGCAGCCGCCTTTTGCTGCGGCGTTTTCAACATGCGCCGCAGGCAATCTGGCGATTCTGGAACAGCCTGCACCCGTCAAATCAGCTCTGTCCACTAGGGCTTGACCTTGGGCGACACGGCAATTGGTACACCCGCCTCCTTGCTGTTGCCAGAGTCTGGACCTCGATCCTTTGTCAAAAAATTCCACTCCTTCATGGACTGCTCCAGAGCAGAGACACGTTTTCCCAATTGCTCCTGCTGCTCCTGGTTCTTTTCCAGGATATCCACCCGCTTTTCCAACTGCTCCTGCCGTTCATGATGGTTTTCCAGAACACGGGTGATCACCTGCAACTGCGTCAGAATGGCCTGCAGGGTGCCACTCTCCACCTTGACCGGTTCCGGATCTCCACCCTTGCCTGCCTCGCCATTTCCCCCTTTGGGCGGCACCCTGGCCAGATCCTTGGGCTGTGCCTTGGCCGGTTCCCTGGGTTGATCTTTGGCCTGGTCCCTGGATGGTGCCTTGACCGGCGGCGTTTTGGCCAGATCCGGGACGGGCTCCCCGGTCGGGACCGATCCCCCTGGCGCGGCGCGCGCCGCGTCATCCTGCCCGGTCGGCAAGACAGCAGGCGCGGGCGCCGGAGACGGCATGGCGGCCATCGACCTCTCCTTGGGTGACTTCTTCCACTCCACCGCATGACTGAGCCGCAGTTCTTTGGCCTCCTGCAGGTCAATCCGGGCAATCTCCTCGGGAGGCGGAATGGCCAGTTTGACCCCGGCCTTCAACCCGTTCATGTTATTGCGAATGAATTTGTTCTGATTGTGCCGCCAGATGGCCACCTCCACCTGCACCACCGCCAAAGTTGTCCCCTTTTGAAAACGACGCGCCACATCCACCAGCCCCTCTCTGCCCCGGACCGGACCATACATTCTGTTTGTACCGCCAGTTCCCTTGGGGGAACTGGCGGTTGTCTGTACCCCCTGGGCAGAGGTCGCCGGGCGGGCAGCAGCTTCCGTATTGGCCGGACCCGCCTCCCTGTCACCCAGGGTGGGACGCACCCGAAAAAATGGGAAATAGGTGTGATGATTGGAAGAAACCCGCAACAATACGTGAAAATCCTTTTCCCGCACGGGCGCGGTCGACTGCAATGACACAAACATTCGACCATCCTGCTCCTTGAGTTGGACCTGGATGTCGTGGACCACCGTCTTGCGGGGCAGACGCAGGAGCTGATAATCCGTGTTGCCCCCCATGTCCACGGCGACGATCTCTTCACCCGGGTCCAACGTGATGGGGGCCATCGCCTGGAGGGATTGGTTGAGCCTGCTGTGCAGTTGCAACTCCCCCAAAGCAAAGGCATGGGCCGGGCGTGGCAGGCTGGACAACCACACCATACCGCCACAAACCAGCAGGATACGCAATAGTATAGCCACCAGCGAGCCTCTTGCCGAAAGTCGATCCTCTGCCCCGTGTTCCCCTCTCAGGACGCACAGGAGACATTATACACAATAAGCATCATGGAAGGAACGCCTCTCCCTCATCAACAGAAAAAACAGGAAAATGGCGGGATGCGCCCCCCTCGCTCTGGATGGTATTGGCTGCCAGGATCTGGACGGCGGCCAGATCAATCTTGCCGGAACCCAGCAATGGCAACTGTTCCACGCCGATCAGTCTGCCGGGCAGATGGGTCTCTCCCAGGCCGCTGGCGCGCAGTTGTGCCAGCAACGCACGCCGGTCAGGATGAGGGGCTTCGGTCACCAGTACCAGTTGTTCCCCCTTGCGGCCACCGGCGTCGTGGCGGTCGACGCCGATGGCAACTGCGGCGTGACGATGCCCGGGCCAGGTTCGAGCCGCCAGTTGTTCCACGGCTGCCAGCGAGATCATCTCGCCAGCCAGTTTGGCAAACCGCCTGGCCCGACCCAGGATGTGCACAAAGCCATCTTCATCCACACGGACAACATCGCCGGTGCTGTACCATCCCGCGCCATGCCGGGAGGAGGGCGGATGACAACAGCCATCGCTGTCCGGCAGCAGGTATCCCAGCATGATGTTGGGACCCCGCACGGCGAGCAGTGCCCCATCGGCAAGGCCCGGTACGGGCTCCAGGTGATGTTCCACACCCGGCACCAGACGCCCCACGCTGCCAAACCGGCAGGCCAAAGGGGTATTGAAGGCCAGGACGGGACTGGCCTCGGTGGTGCCGTATCCTTCCAGGATGCGCACACCGAACCGCTCCATCCAGAGGCGGGAGGTCTCCTCCCGCAGGGGTTCCGCGCCGGCCACCACGTGGCGCAGCCAGACAAAATCGCCGGGATCGGCAGCCCGTGCATAACCGGACAGGAAAGTATCCGTCCCGGCCAGCAGGGTGACCCGCAGGGTGTAGGCCACCTCCGGAATCTGGTGGTAGTCCAGGGGGGAGGGCAGGGCGTGGCAGCGTATGCCCACCCACAGCGGCCACAAGGTGCCCACCGTCAGGCCGAAGGCATGAAAGACCGGCAGGACATTGAGCAGCAGGTCATCGGGGTGAACATCGATGCGGGTGCGCACCTGCACCCCGTTGGCCACCAGATTGTCGTGGGAGAGGAGGACCCCCTTGGGCACCCCCTCGGACCCGGAGGTGAACAGGATGACTGCCGGATCGCCGGGCTGCACACCGGTCTTTCGCCCCTGGCAGCCCCGCTCCGGCCACCAGGCCCGCCACCAACCGGCCAGCAGTTGCCAGGGGCGCAGTGCCGCCCGCACATCCTCCAGGAACAGAACGGCCTGTCCGGCCTCTTGCAATGCGTTGGTCAGCGGCGTCAGGCCGGCCTTGTGCACAAACAGGCGGGAGGTGTAAACGGTCTGAATCCGTGCGGTCCGACAGGCGGAACAGACCGGAGCGGGGCCGGCGGTAAAATTCAGCAGGGCCGGGATGCCACCCATGGCCTGCAGGGCAAAAAAAGTGGTCGTCGCCGCCAGGGAGGTGGGCAACAGCAGACCGATCCGCTCTCCGGGTGGGTGCCGCCTGGCCAGCACTCCGCCCAGAATCAGGGCGCGGGTCACCAGTTGTCCGTAGGTCGCGCTCTGGCCGGTGGCGTCGGTCAGGACCAGTCGGTGGCGACCGTACTGACGCAACGCCCGGCACAGCATCCGCCAGAGGGTCCATCGTCCCTGGTGATGGCGCAGGGCTGCTTCGCCCAACCGGTCCTGTGCCCACTGGCCGGCCAGTTGTCGATGGTGGCGCGATGCCGGTGTCTCGGCGCCGGGGTACTGGCACGGGGGCAGCAGGGTCAGGTCGACCCGTCGGCCCGTCTGCTCGATGCAGGCGGCCAGGATCGGCACTCCGGCCTGCCGGGCTGCCAGAATGGACCAGCCATAGGGCTTGAGATGGGCCCGGGCGGCAGAAACGGCGCTGTCCGGCAGGGCCATCGGCCACACCACCGCCCTGCCCCCGGACTGCAGATGCTGCACCAGTTGCGCGGCAACCGCCGTCAGCGCCTGCTCTCCGCGCTGGTCCAGCGGATCGGCCACCCGAAGCAGAATACCCGGCAACAGGGGATTCAACCAGGCCGGCCAGACCGCTCCGGGATGGACGCAGCACAGCAACCGTTGCCTTCCTGCCTGCCGGGTGGCCAGCCAGGCCAACAACACCCACTGCCTGATCCGGCCCGGATGGTTGGCGATCACCAGACAGCCCTGCCCGACGCCATCCAGGTGCTCTCCACCGCGCACCGCAATGCGCAACACGACACGCAGGAACAGCGACACCAGCAGTGACCACAGTTTCATGGATGATCTCTCCCCATGCGCCACCGTGCCCGGTCAAACATCCGACAGTCCCTGCAACACCCGCTGCAATGCCTCATCCAATGGCGTCTCAACGGTCATCGGCAGGCCGGTGACCGGGTGCGGAAAGGAGAGGCGCCAGGCATGGAGGAAAAGACGGTGCAGGCCCATCCTGCCCATGCGACCATCAAATGCGGTGTCGCCATACTTGCGATCCCCGGCCAATGGATGGCCAATCGATTGAAAATGGACCCGAATCTGATGGGTCCGTCCGGATTCCGGCATGACCTGGACCAGGGATGTGCCGGCAAACCGCGTGATCACCCGATAGCGGGTACGGGCGACCAGACCCTGCCCGGTCGACACGACCATGCGTTCGCCGGCGCGCACGATCCCCTTGGTCAGTGGTCGATCAATCAACCCCTCGGCCGGTTGCGGTACCCCCCGCACCAGTGCCAGATAGACTTTTTCCACCGTGCCGGTCCGAAAGGCGGCTGCCATCTGGCGCAGTGCAACCGGGGTCAGGGCAAACAACAGGCAACCGGAGGTGTCCCGATCCAGACGGTGACACAGTTCAGGATGCAGCCCGCTCTCTTCCCACATCAACAGACGACGCACCGCATCCACGGCCCCCCAGGTCGTTCCGCTGCCGCTGTGCACGGCCAGTCCCGCCGGCTTGTTCAGCACCAGCAGCGCCTCATCCCGCCAGGCAATCCGTTCCCGCACCGCCCGCACCAGCGTATCCGGAGGAAACGGACGGGCCTCCGTGCGCTCTGCGGCGGGCTCCAGACGCACGGGCGGCAACCGCACGCCATCCCCGACGGCCAACCGCACGTTCCCCCGTACCCGCCCTCCATTCACCCGTACCTGACCGGTACGCAGCAGACGGTGAATGGAGGGCGGGTACGGGGGAACGTGCGGTTGGCCGTCGGGGATGGCGTGCGGTTGCCGCCCGTGCGTCTGGAGCCCGCCGCAGAGCGCACGGAG
>JAMOAX010000037.1:0-21693 GCA_039908555.1 Magnetococcus sp. DMHC-8 | reverse complement strand
AGTAAACTGCTCGAAAGTTCAAAACTCAACTATACAACAGATTTCTCGCACTGACTTGTTCTTGTGCTGGCGTGAACTTCCGCCGTATGCCGAGTCTATTCATACAAAAAAAGACCCCTGCACAGACGTGCGCCCACACCGATGATTACCAGATTTTGAAAGATCATGACCCGCACTCGACGGTGCAAGGTGGCCTCCACAGCCAGGAAGGAGGAATCTACAGAAATGCCGGCGCCCTGTCAATCAAAAAATTAGGCCGTCTGCATTTTTTTCGGGATAGGGAGAATTGAAGAAAAAAGAAACAGTCATATCAATCTGTTGTCGTTTGATGGCAGGCGGGACAGAGATCCTCATCGGGCGGCCTTGAGCGCACGGGCATGACGCAAGGCCGCCTCGGCTTCCTCGGGGCGATGGAGAACGTGTTGCAACAAAAGGCCCAGGTTATGCCATGCAACAGACGTCTCATCCAGTGCGATGGCACGGCGGTAGGCCGCCTCAGACTCGGCAAAACGGTTAAGCTTCCACAATACATTACCCAGATTATTCCATGGTTCGGCATCTTCCCCATCCAACTCGATGGCACGACGATAGGCTGCTTCTGACTCAGAAAAACGGTTTAACTCTTGCATTATATAACCCAGATTATGCCATGCCGAACTCCATTGGTCATCCAACTCGATGGCGCGGCGCAAGGCCGACTCGGATTCTTCGAAACATCTGGAACGGATCAATAAAACGCCCAAGTTATTCCAGGAGATAGCATGTTTTGCATCCAGCTCGATGGCGCGACGGTAGGCCGCCTCGGCCTCTTCAGGACGATTGAGCTTGTTCGCCAATACACGGCCCAGACCATTCCATGGACGGGCATACGTTTCGTCCATGGCGATGGCGCGACGATAGGCCGCTTCGGCCTCGGCGGGCTGGTCGTCCCACAACTGGTTCCCTAACAGACACCAATACGCGGCATCCTGCTCGGTCAGGGATTGGGCGGCGCGGTAATCCTTTTCCTTGTCCCAGGCAAAATCCAGGGGACTCATGGACAGATTTCGGGAGTCTTTGCCAGAACGCGCCAGGGGGCTGGCCAGCCGTGCCCGCAGCGGTTTGGCATCCGCCTCCTCTCCCAGCATGAGGTGGAACCACTCGGTTTGACTTTTATACAAGGTGGTGACCAGTTGCTGCAAAAATGGGCCTTCCAGGGATTCCATTTTTTGCCGCTCGTTATCAAAAATGCGCACCAGTTCCCGGCGCTGCCAGTCGCTCAACCGCTTGAATTTTATCAGAATATCCTTTTTCTCCTCCCGATCCATGGCAATAGAAAAGGAGAGGCCATCCAGAAAGACATCCACTGCCTCCGTCCCCACATCGCCCGGTCGCACGAACGCCGTCATCCGTCGCCATCCGGCGGCCTGGGGATCGTCCTCCCGGTCGAACCAGGGCCAGTACCACTTTCTGGTAAATCTCAGCAAATTGACCATGGTCTCCCCGGCGGGCGCGGCGGTCTCCGGGGGGGCACGCTTGCTGCCCACCCGCACCAACTCCCGGGCGGTCTCCTGCATCGCCTCGGCGGGGTCGTCCGGCTGGAGTCGCCTGGCCACATCCAGCAAAACACGGATGTAGGGATGTTCAACACCGCCTGATGGATAGAGCGGCGCATCGGACTGGAGCAACCGGGTGGTGTAAGGCAGCGTGAATACCGGGGGCAACGATTCCGGTCGCTGTTGTTCGTCAGGAGGTGGCAGGCAATACTCTTTGAGGATGGCCTGGCTGTGCGTCAGGGCCTGCAGGGTATCAGGGTCGTCATGGATATGGGCCGGCATGGGGGAGAAGACCACGGTCAGGGTCTTGCCATACTCCCCAAAGGGAAGCCGCGATTCCCCCTGCTTGGGTCGGCGCAGGGATTCCAGAGTGTGGCGCAAACCCGCCTGATTTTGCTGGTTGATCCCGGACACCAGCACCATACTGTCCGCCAGATAGCCCAGGGAGAGATCCAGCAACTCCGGCCAGCCGGTACGACAGTCGATGAGGAGCAGGTCGATGGCACGTCCGCTGCCCGGCAGGCGGTACTCTTCCATATCCTGGCGAAACAGTCTGGCAAAGGCCCGCCAGCTTTTTTCTTCGACGGTCTCGCCCGTGCGACCCTGCCTGGGGGGCACAAAGTCCAACAGACCCTGTTCGAGCCAGGAGGGAGGTTGAAAGTGCATCTTCCCGGCCGGCAATACCAGCACCGCCCCATCCCGCGGCCATTGGTCGCCCCACGCATCGGGTGGACGCAGACGGCGCAACAGACGGGCAGGCGGGGCAAAACCGAACAGCCGGGGGTCTTCTTCCGTCTTTTCCTGATAATAGGTGAGCAGCAGTTCATTCATGCCATACGGGGGCATGCCGGGCTCGATGGTATCTTGCTCCAGCAGAGGAGAATAACTCACCCCGGGCGCCGCCAGGTCCATATCCACTACCGCCACCACCCTACCCATACTCGCCCAATAGGCGGCCAGATTGACCAACAGGGCGGTACGTCCAACCCCGCCCTTGAAGGAGAAAAAAGAGATGATTTTCAATGGGTGCTCACATCTTGACGACCGGCAGAGGTCTGATATGTATGGCCCGGCGCCCTGTATGCATGGCCTGACGCCATCAGGTCGTGCACGGATTGGCTCCCGCCATTACTGACACCATCCAGATTTATCACGACAGCACCCGGTATCTCACAAGAGTGGCGCCGTCCTTTCGCAGGAATCGTGATCGGATGGGCATACACCACGACAGGTTGGTCTGTACGCGGTTTTTTCTTTTCGATCAGCCTGACGGCGTGCTTGCCCAGATGGGTCAGGCGGTACAACCCCCATCCGGCCCGAACCACCAGCCCATGCCCCACGAGCCTGCGCAAATGATTGTTCAGGGAGGCACGGGCGTGGCGCTTTTGTTCTGCGGGGGTACCGTGCGCCGTCTCTTCCTGTTGACCCTGGACAATCGCCCCGCTCATGTGAGCCAACAGGCTGGCAAAAGTCACCATGCCCGCCTTGTCCAGAAAACAGAGAGTTTGCTCGGCATAGAGAAACCGACCCGGGTCAATCTCTGCCAACTGTTCCTCCGCCGTCCAATCGGTGTTCATCTCCTGTATCATGGCGCCCGCTTCCCCCAGAAATGCCCACACCCGCTGCCAGACGCTCAACGCATCGCCGGCAGTCTCCGGGTTGGCATAGGCGTGTGCCATGTTCGCCACCGACAACATGGCCGCATTGGCCAGACGAAAACCAATACGGTCTCCCCGCACCAGGGCAACGGCCCAATGGTGCCGCAACTCACGGGCCGCCGGACCAAAGGCGCGGGCATCATCCCGGAGAATGGCACGCTTCAGATGGTCCTGAATGCGATTGACTTCCTGCTCAAACGATCCCTCTGCCACGGTGCCTTGTCTCCTGGACTCCCCTTGATGTGATGGAATGTAAACGTCATGACGATACTTGGCACAACCACCCGGCCTGTTTCCTCACCTTCTGGCAAAATAATAGGTCATTCATCCTGGCATGTCACGGCCTTTTTCTGGTGCACGTTTATCGGCGTTTAGATGATCGCCGCTAACCGGCCCGCTGGGACACATCATCCAGTTCCACATCCAGAATAGCCAAACACTCCCCGCAGGAAAGGGTACAACTCCCTGATGCATCAGACAATAGAGGCCGGAGAGAAAAACCCGTTGCCTCTGTACCGCCGTGCCGCCAGCGTGCATACCGCTTGTTCCTCTGCTGCCGGGAGGCTCGGGCAGTGGGCGCCCCCAGGGGAATACCCGCCATGGCGAATGAGGCCCGCGCCCATTTTTTGGCCCGGTCCAGCAACCAGCAGGCATTGACCACCACCGTGCACACCCCCTTCTTGCCCCACGCCTTGCTGGTATTCTCGAAAGCCTCTGTCTCTGGAGTGGCGGATGGCACAAACACCCAATCCACCCATCCCTTGCCCTGGAACTGACCAAGCCAGGGCTGCAAGCCGGCCGGATCGATAAAATCGATGCAGATGGCCGTCGTCATCAGGCCCAAACGGGAACCGGCATAGACAATGGGCAGTACGGTTCCCACAACCCCGGGTTCCACCGCACAAGCCACCCCCGCATCATCCAGGCCCAACGCACCGATCAACTCAGTGGCCTCGTCAGGCAGTTGGGATCTGTGAATTTCATAACGCACCAGTTTTTCCATGGACCACGGCACCAGGTCTTCGCGCCCGATGGCGTTGCTGTCAAACAGGACCTCCTCGCCGCGATAATTCAACACAACCGTCCGATTGACCGCTTGCAGGGGATTCGTACCGTTGAGCATATGAAAACTCCCAGCCACCATGAGAACCGGATAACAGGGTGGCGCATCCAGCCACCCCATCTGGCGCGCCTCCTCCTTTTCGGCATCGAAATGCGCCCGCATGGCCTCCTGCAACAATGCCAAAAACCGGGGCGGCACGGCCAATTCAGGCAGGAGAAGAACCAGGATGCGCTCGTTCTGGCATCCAGGCAAAACATGTTGTTGAAAATGGGCAGCCTGCTCATCCCAAACCGGCATCTCGTTGCCATCCTCCAGACAAAATGGCAGATAATGACCCGCCTCGGGTTGTTCAGGCGCAATCGCCTGAGGATGGCTGGCATGTCGGACTGCGAACAAGAGATCCTTGTGCACAGGCCACACAGCCATTCTGGCCACGGGCACGGAATATGGCTCCCCTGGCGGGGGAACCTGTTGGATGGCGGCAGACATTCTGCTCTCCAGGTCATAGGGCAACCTGTGGAACGCTTTCTGGAATTTTTCCTGTTCCGGCACGATGTGAAGCTCTGCCAACCTGAAATCCCCTGGTTTGAAGTAGCGGGCGCTGGCGGACGCCCATGGACTGTCACGACGCAAGACCAGGAGATAGGCATCGCCACTGATCGGACTTTCCACCCGGTCAAAAAAATGGTCTTTTCCCGACAAAATATGCTCTTTCACACAGACAGAAAGAACCTGCAGGGATGCCCAGACAAAAGAGGCTGCGTTGGCGGGGGGTAGGGGCCATTCCAGCCAGTATGCTGGCGGAATGACAAGAGGTGATGCACAGACCGACGTGCCATCACCGCCGAACAAACGTTCGATTGTGTTAAAACAGTCAGCCCTCTGGGCCTGGCCGACGGCATCCGTCGGCAACAGACCGTTATAAAATTTTCTGTCAATCTCATACAGCGCGACCAGCAACCCTCTGCTGTCCATGCCATCCCTGCACTGCATCACCTTTGCCAAATATTGGCTGACATTCGACATGCCTGCAGACTCCTGTGCACCCGGGCAGGGATCGTGACGGGTTGTATGGGTGATGACCGAACCCGTCTCCTGTCATCCACCATACACCATAAAAATGACCTGCAGCAAGTCGCCAGGCAATCCCGGTCATAACCGGGCCGGGCCAACCGCAGGCGGACAGGCATGGCGGGCATAAAAAAAGGGGGTGGTCACCCACCCCCGGTCGCCGGCATCCTTCCGACCAACTACTTGGACTCCTCCTTGGCATCCTTGCCACCCTGGGCTGGCGGCGCCTGCCAGCGGTTCCAGGGACCACCCCAGCCCGGACCACCCCAGCCCGGACCATAACCATACCCCGGTCCACCCCAACCCGGACCATAACCATACCCCGGCCCGCCCCAACCATTGTTCCAACCATTGTTCCAACCGTTCCAGTTGTTCCAATTGTTGTTCCAACCGTTGTTGCCCCAACCGCCGCCATCGGCATCACCACTCATGCCGAAGCTGAAATTGCCCCTGGCATTGCCCCGACCATTGCCGTTGCCCAGCCAATTGTTGCCCCAGTTGTTGCCCCAATTGTTGCCCCAGTTGTCATAATTGTTCCAACCGTTGTAGGGACCATAGCCGTAACCAGGCCCCCACCACGCCGACGCATCATCGGCCGAGAACATGGCAGCGCCACCAAGAAGAGCCGCGACAGCCAACACACTCAAGGTTTTTTTCATGGTCTGCTTTCCCTTTAATCTGGATGAAAATAAGACACGCTCAGCAGGAAATACCACCCGCTACACCATCCTCGGCACCGCCGAGGAAAAACAATCATGGGCCTTGATCATCGCTTCGTCCAACAGGGTGTCAAAACCCGCCAGCCTGCCTGCGGCGCATACCGAGAGCGCCGAAGCAAACACCGGATCCGGCTTCCCTGAAAAACCACGGCAAAATCCCAGGGCGCTGCCCTGGACCCGCCAGGGGGGTGACCCCCCTGGACCCGCAATCCCGGCACAGTGCCCTGAGGTGAGCATGGACGAAACGATGGCCAAGGCCAATCATGCCCAGTCCACCCCCTCCCCGACGACCCAACCGACACGCCGGGCAACCTCTGCCACCATCACTGACACTTGTTCAGGTCCGGACGATCCGCCGCACAAAAATTGGTGCCCGCCGCGTCCGCCTTGCCCACCGCGTTAAAACCACCCACCAGCGGCTTGCCATCCATGTCTGCCGTGATCTTCTTGTACTTGGTGATGTCCAACCGGTCATTGTCGCACGCCTTGAGGGCCGCGGCAGCACAGGCCTCCTTGGTGGCGGCCTCCTTCACCGTCTTGTCACAGGCCGCCTTGCCATCACACTTCTTGAACGAATCCGCCTCCTTGCCTTTGCAGGCCGTCCGCTCGTAATGCAGCACACAATCCGCATGGGCCACCCCGGCCAAGCCAACCGATGCCAACATCCATCCGACCACCATCATCTTGACTCTCATCGCCTTTACTCCTTCAGCAGTAGATTCCCACGAAAAAGACACCCGGAACAGCCCAACCGGCGAGAGTATAACCCAGCCGATTTTTTTTTCAACACCTATTTGGAAATTATCGGGCCTCAGCCCGGCTCCGGCACACCCGCCGTCCCGCTCTCTCGCTCCCCCTGTCGTTGCCAGCCCCCCAGCGGCGTCTGGGTCCAGTATTCCATCTGACAACCCAAATCACGATAATGTCGATAGCGGTCACGACTGGCCGCCAGGGTGCCGGCATCCGCGCCCGCCACAAAATCGACGATCAGGTCAAAAGCGAGCGGCGCCGCCACCAGGTGAGGCGCCGCCAACACCAGCACCGTGGCCTCGTTGCGCTCGTCCGGTTCCAGCGCGATCAACAGAGGCTGCAACGCCGGATCGGCCCCGTTCCACAAACCGTGCGGCAAAAATTGCTGGGGCGGATTGATCCACAACAGATCGTCCAGACGCTGGGCCTGCCGGGCATCCCGGGCCACCAGACAGACCCGCAAACCCCGCTCCCAGGCCTTGCCGAGAATACCCACCAACGCCGCCTCCAACGACATGGAAGCCAGTTGATAAAAACGGACCGTCGGCGGTTGCGGATGGGTGCGGGCCATGCCCTACACCCAATATGCGCGAACAAAATGATACAGCAACCGCACCCCCACCCCCACCGCCCCCTTCGGCACATGGGGACGACTGCTGTTCAGGTCATAGGCCGTGCCGGCAATGTCGATGTGCGCCCACGGCAGGGTCGACTCCACAAACCGCGACAAAAAACAGGCCGCCGTGATGGCGCCCGCCTCCCGCCCACCCACATTCTTGATGTCCGCCACCGTCGACTTGATCTGCTCCTGATACTCCGCAAACAACGGCAACCGCCACAACCGGTCACCGGACAGCTCGCCCGCCTTCTCCAGTTGCCGGGCCAGCGAGTCGTTGTTGCCCAGCAATCCACTGGCCTGGGAACCCAGCGCCACGGCACAGGCCCCGGTCAGGGTGGCCAGATCCACCAACGCCGCCGGCTTGAATGAGGCGGCATGGTGCAAGGCATCCCCCAGAATCAACCGCCCCTCCGCATCGGTATTGACCACCTCGACAAAGATACCCTTGGCCATCCGGATCACATCACCCGGTCGCTGGGCCGTGGCAGAGGGCATGTTTTCCGCCGCCGGCACAATCCCCACCAGGTTGATCGGCAACGCCAACTCCGCCACCACCTGCATCAGACCAAAAACCGCTGCCGCCCCGCACATGTCAAACTTCATGTCCACCATGCCATCGCCGGGCTTCAGAGACAACCCACCGGAATCAAAGGTGATGCCCTTGCCAACCACCGCCAGCAGGGGCCGGTCACCACCGCGACGGTACTCCATGGTGATCAATCGGGGCGGCGTGCGACTGCCGCCGCCCACGGCCAGAATGCCATTCATCCCCTTGCTGGCCAACATCTTTTCGGTATAGACAGTCGTCTTGAGCCCCGGCAAATCCGCCGCCATCTGCCGCGCCTGCCGGGCCAGGGTCTCCGGGTCAAGCAGGTTGGCAGGCTGATTGCCCAGATCCCGCGCCAGGGCCACCCCCCCCGTCAACACCTCCACCTCGGCCAACCGCTTCCGGAGTTGGGCTGCTCCCCCGCCATGCACCCCCAGCATCAATTGCTTGAACGGCCGGTCGTCCCGCTCCTCCTTGCCCTCCCGGACCTCCTTGCTCTTGAACCGGTCAAACCGGTAACTGCCCAGCCAGGCCCCCTCCGCCAGCAACTCCGGCACCGGCAACGGTCGCCGTTTGTGCTTGGGCTGGTGGTGCACATCCAGCGCAATCAACACATGACAGGTGGCAATACCCGACTTGTTGCACAAGGCGTTGATATGACCACCCAGGGCACGAAAAGTTTCCGCAGTCACCGCCTCCGGCTTGCCCATGCCCAGCAGGACAAGGCGCGAAACCAGCAGACCGCTGCCGGGGGGCGTGACCAGGACCACCGACTCCCCCAGAGCGCCCCGCAGCCACTTTTCCGCCAACCGCTGGCGAACCTCGGCCTCCACCTTCTTGCCGCACAGGGAAAGGGCCGGCTGGGGCGCCCCCCCCTCATATATCCCGATGACCAGCGCATCCCCCTTCCAGGCGGGCACGACCCCCGTGGCGATGCCCACCTTCAGCGCCTGTTCTCTCTTGTCCATGCCATTCCTTCCTCGGTTATTCACACACCTCACCCTGGAGTGCCAGCACCCCGGAGCGCCCCGGCACCGACCCCCACACCACCTGGTGGCGGGGCAATACCGCACCCTGCAATGCCCCATGCAGCCCGGCCAACGTGCCGACCGTCACCCCCTCGGCCTGCCAGACCTGCAGCAGTTTTTCCATCACCGGCAGCAATTTCATCCCTTCCAGCTCGGCATGCAGGGTGTACACATGCCCATGGGGCCGGGGCACACGACTCGCCGCCAATACCCGCTCATGCACGGTGACAGGGTCCACGCCATCCACGCCGAGCAGCTCATCCAGGGTGGGCAGGGTGGTGGGCAACTGGGGACAGGCAAACCGCCGACCCGCCATGACGGGCAAAAAGGGATGCGTGCCCCGGGTATCGCTCGCATAGGGCAACCCCCACTCTTCCTCCACCGCCAGCAGATGAGCATTGAGCTGCCAGCCCGCCGACCCATGGGTGGCGGGCGCACCCAGCAACCGATCGTGGATCTCCCGGGCCTGCTGCAAGACCCGCCGGGTCCAGGTTGCGTCCTGCCGGGCGACATGATCCTGCCACGCCACATGGTCATAACAGTGAATGCCGCTTTCGTGCCCGGCCTGCACGGCGCTGCGCAACGATTCGACCGCCCGTTGCCCGATCATCGGGCCCGGCAGCAACACCCCGTACAACAAAGTCTTGATGCCATAATGGCTGACCACCGAGGTACGACTCACCTTGCTCAGGAACCCCCGCCGGAACACCCGCCGCAGGGCCCGTCCGGTATGATCCGGCCCCAGACTCCACAAAAAGGTGGCCGACACCCGATAGCGGTCAAACAGACGCAACAAGGCAGGGACCCCTTCCCGGGTACCGCGCAGGGTGTCCACATCCACCTTCAGGGCAATCCGCATGGGTCCCTCAGCCGTCCCCGTCCTGGTCCAGGCCGTCACGGTCCAGCAGGGCCCGGGCACTCTCCACCTCGGTGCGGTAGGTGGCAAAAATGCGGCGCAGCGCCGTCGGCAAATCAATCCGGGGCCGCCAGCCCAGCTCCTGACAGGTGTTGTCGATCCAGGGCACCCGGTGCTCAATATCCTGATAGCCCTGCCCGTAATAACGGGCCGAATTGACCTCCACCAGCTTGACCCGGCGCAAGCCCGCCTTGTATTCGGGAAATTCGGCGGCAATCTGCAGCATCCACTGCGCCAGCTCCCGGATGGAATAACCATTGTCGGGATTGCCAATGTTATAAATCTTGCCGCTGGCCACCCCGTTCGGATTTTCGATCACCCGCATCAGGGCATCGATGCCGTCCTCGATATCGGTAAAACAGCGCCGCTGCGCCCCCCCATCCACCAGTTGAATGGCCTCCCCCCGGGCAATATGGCCCAAAAACTGGGTCACCACCCGGGAGGAACCCTCCTTGGGGGTGTGCAGGCTGTCCAGCCCCGCCCCGATCCAGTTGAAGGGACGGATCAAGGTAAAATCCAGTCCTTCCTCCATGCCGTAGGCCCAGATGACCCGGTCCATCAACTGTTTGGCACAGGAGTAAATCCAGCGCGGCTTGTTGATGGGTCCCAGCACAAAATGGGACTCATCGGGATGAAAGGCGGCATCCTGACACATGCCGTAGACCTCCGATGTGGAGGGAAACACCAACCGCTTGCGATAACGTACACAATCCCGGACGATGGGCAGGTTGCACTCAAAATCCAGTTCGAACACCGCCAGGGGGTGGCGCACGTAAGAGGCCGGCGTGGCAATCGCCACCAGCGGCAGGATGACATCACACTTTTTGACGTGATACTGCATCCACTCCCGGTTGATGGCAATATCCCCCTCGAAAAAGTGAAAACGGGGATGTTCCATCAGGGTGGTGATGTGATTCGCGTGCATGTCCATGCCGTAGACATGCCAGTCGGTGCTGTCGATGATGCGTTGCGAGAGGTGGTGACCGATAAAACCGTTGACACCAAAAATCAATATGTTCAAAGAGTCACCCTCCTTGCCGTGGATGGAACATGCAGGGGTTGCAGGAGCGCATCCCCCCACCATTGACAAAATGCGGCCCGATCCAGCGGCTCGCCATGGATCGCCAACTGCACCAGTTGCAGCCGCCGGCCATCCAGACAATCGGCCAGGCAGCGGTGCGCCTCCCAGTACAGGCACGGCCAACTGGCGGGTTGGCTGCGGGCCGCCTCCCCCCGGTAGTGGCTGCGCAACACCGCGATGCGCACCCCGTCCACCTCGAAGAAGGCCCCCGGGTAGGGCGGGGCCACGGCCCGGATCAGGTTGTGAATCGCCCAGGCAGAGAGCTGCCAGTCGATGCGCCCGTCCTCCGGGCGACGGCGCCCGAAATAGCTGCCCCGGGTCAGATCAAGGGGCGTGGCGGTCGCCGTACCGGCCAACAGGGCCGGCACCTGACGCAACAACAGGCGCTCCCCCGCACAAACCGCCTTCTGGAAGACCGCATGGGCCGTATCGTTGGGCAGAATGGCCACCGGCTCCTGATCCAGCAACGCCCCGGCATCCGGTTTCAACACCATCTCGTGCAGGCTGACACCGGTCTCCCGTTCTCCGTGGCAGACCGCCCAGTTGATCGGCACCCGCCCACGGTATTGGGGCAGCAGGGAACCGTGCAAATTGTAGGCACCCCGCCGGGGCAGCGCCAACAGCTCTTCTCCCAACATATGACGGTAATAAAAAGAAAAAATAAAATCCGGCTGCAGGCTTTGCAGGCGGGCCACCACCTCCGGCGTGTTGGGATCGTCCGGCAGGATGGTGTCAATCCCCTCCAGGGCGGCCAGGTGGGCCACGCTGTCAAACCACTGGTTTTCGTCGGGATCGTCTGCATGGGTCACCACCAGGCTGACCCGCACTCCCAGGGCCAGCAGCACAGACAGGGCTCGCACCCCCACATTGTGGTAGGCAAACACCACGGCCGTGGCCGGGAGATCACTCATGACGGGTCCACAGGCCGTGACGGCGACTGTTCCAGAATGGTACGCACCAGGTAGCGGGGGCGCTGTTTGGTCTGGTGATAAATGCGGCCCAGATATTCCCCCATCATGCCCATGCCGAACAGGGAGATGCCGATCAGGAAAAAGGCAATGGCAAACAGGGTGAAGACCCCTTCCACCTCCGGACCGACCACCAGCCGGCGAATGGTCAGGTAGACCACAAAACAGAGCGAAGCAATGGCAACCCCGATCCCGGTCAGGGAGAAAAAGCGCAACGGGGCCGCCGAAAAACCGGTCATCAGGTCAAAATAGAGTTGGATCAGGGAGAACAGGGAATATTTGGAACGACCGGCCGCCCGCTCTTCATGCTCGACCACAATCTCCGTGGCGTTGCCCGCATACAGGAAGGCCAGGGCCGGAATGAAGGTGAAGGACTCCCGGGAGGAGAGCAGGGGCATCACCACCTCCCGATGATAGCCCCGCAGCATGCAGCCCTGATCGGTGATGCGGATACGGGTGATCTTTTCCCGCAGATGGTTCATCGCCTTGCCCGCCACCTGCCGCCACAGGGCATCCTGCCGTTTGCGACGAATGGTGCCCACATAGTCATGCCCCTCGTCCATCCTGGCCACCAGCTTGGGAATCTCCTCCGGCGGGTTCTGCAAATCCGCATCCAGCGTGATGACGTATCGACCGAGACAGTGACCAAACCCGGCCATGACCGCCGCATGCTGGCCAAAATTGGTCTTCAGGATGACCACCCGGGTCACCTCCGGACGGGCCTGAAACTGCTGCTGCAACAGCCAGGCGGTGCGATCCCGGCTGCCGTCATCGACAAAAACGATCTCGTAGGAGCGCCCCATGGCATCCATGACCTGGTACAACCGCCCGAACAGCAGCGGCAGGACCGACTCCTCGTTGTACACCGGGATGACAACTGAAATTTCTGGACCCGCAGCAGTCGGTTCGGACATGGTTTCCCTGTTGGTTGGCTGTCTGCCGGTTGAGAATGGAACCATCTGTCACTTGACAGTTTTTTTACAGAATCTCACGTATGGCCTGGACCACCGTATCCACCGCTTCATCCGCCATGGTGGGATACAACGGCAGGGAGACCACCGTCTCGCCCATCCGTTCGGCCACCGGGAATTGACCCGGGCGAAACCCGAAAGTTTCCGAAAAATAATGGGTCAGATGGACAGGACGGTAGTTGACCATGACGCTGATGCCCCGCTCCTGCAGCGCCTGGATGAACCGGTCGCGGGCCATCCCCTCCACCAGCACCGGAAAGAGATGATGGGCATGTACCGAATCCGGCGCCGTCCCGGCCAGCAGACGCACCCCCGGCACCCCGGCCAACTGCGCCCGGTAGCGCCCGGTCAGGGCCTGCCGGCGGGCCAGTTTGCGCGCCACCCGCTCCATCTGCGGCAGCAGAATGGCGGCCTCAATGTTGCTCATGTTGTACTTCCACCCCATGAGCGTCATGTCCCAGTGCTGATAGCCCTTCTCCGCCCGCTCGGCCCCGGATTTGGTCATGCCGTGGTGCCGCAGCAGTTTCAGCCTTTGATACAGATCGGTATCGTTGGTGGCCAGGGCCCCGCCCTCGCCACAGGTAATGTTCTTGGTGGCATAAAAACTGAAGCAGGCCGTCCGTCCCACCGCTGCCGGTCGCACCCCCCGGTCATGCCCCTCGAGACAGTGGGCGGCATCCTCGACGATGGCCAGGCCGTGCGCCTCGGCCACCGCCTGCAAGGCGGCCATGTTGCACATCCGCCCGTACAGATGGACCGGCAGAATGGCCTTGGTGCGCGGGGTGAGGGCGGCGGCAATCCGGTCGACATCGATATTGCCGGTCTCCGGCTCCACATCCACAAAGACCGGGCGGGCCCCGGCCTCCAGGATGGCGGTCGCGGTGGCGATAAAGGTCATCGGGGTGGTGATCACCTCATCCCCCGGACCAATACCCAGCGCCAACAACGACAGATGCATCGCGCCGGTGCAACTGGTCACCGCCAGGACATGCCGGCACCCCAGATACTCTGCCAACCGTTTTTCAAAACGGTCCACCGTCTCGCCCGTGGTCAGGATGGGATGGCGAATGGCCGCCGTCACGGCATCGATCTCCTCCTGGCCCAGATCATGCTGGAAAAAAGGCACCCTGAATGTCATGCGACCGGCCATCCTTGCAAAAGACAAAACCCATACTGTCGTTAATCCACCCCATGCAGCGGGGATTTTCGTGCCCTTTTTCCCGCCGGTCAAGGAATTATCGGCTGGCCTGCCGACAGCCTTTGCAAACCGACGGACAATGGGGTGGAATAGGGGTTGTGCCCGGGTGATATTTTCCGTCCCCCCGTACCCGGGCGCGGCAGATGGCCGGACCGCTGCCGCCGGGTGGCTTGAGAGCCGGGGTTGGCCGTTCATGAACCGTATCACACGTTATCTTTTCCGGGAGTGTGCGGCTGCGTCGCTGATCGCGTTGCTGGTCCTCTCCTTCGTGGTCACCCTGCCCCAGGTGTTGCGCCTGGTGGACCTGTGGGTCAACCGGGGTGTGACCGTGGCGGTGCTGGGCACCATGATTTCCCTCTCCATTCCCAAGATTCTGGTGACGACCATCCCCATGGCCCTGCTGGTCGGCACCCTGCTGGCCATGGGCCGCATGGCCCAGGACAGCGAACTGGTGGTGCTCAAAGCCTGTGGCGTCAGTCTCCTGCAGGTGATGCGCCCCATCGCCCTGCTGGCCCTGCTGTACGCCGGTGGCGCCATGCTCCTGAGCGTGGTCTGGCTGCCCCATGCCTTCCACCAGTTTACCGTCATCAAAAGGGCGCTGGTCTCCGCCACCACCCTGGCCCTGAAACCGCAAACCTTCAACCATGCCATCCCCGGCCTGACCATCTACACGGAAGGGCAGGAGACCGGCAGCCGCCTGTTGAAAGGACTGCTGATCCACGACCGGCGCAAACCCGAGGCCCCCATCACCCTGACCGCCCGCCGGGGGGAGATCCAGCCCATGCCCGGCGGCGAGACCGTCCTCTTTTTGCAGGAGGGCACCCGCCACCAGACGATGGGGGAGAACCAGTATCGCGCCTTGACCTTCGCCACCTACCAGATGGACCTGGGGGTCGTGCTGGGACTCAAAACCCAGGAGAGCAGCAAGCAGGTGGACGAAATGAGTCTGGAAGAGCTCACCCGGATGATGCAGGAGGCCCCCACGGATGCCGCCTACGAGGCCCGTATGGAGTGGCACCGCCGTTTTTCCTTTCCCGTCGCCACCCTGATTCTGGGTCTGTTCGCCGTCCCTCTGGGGCTGCAACAATCCCACCGCTCGGGCCGCAGCTATGGGCTGGTGGTGGCCATCGCCACCCTGATCCTCCACTTCGTACTGCTCTCCGTGGGGGAAACCCTGGCCCGCAAACAGCTCCTCGACCCCCTCGGCGGTTTTTGGCTGCCCAACCTGCTCATGGCCCTGCTGACCGCCTACGTCGTGCAGGCCACCTACCGTTGCCGGCCATTCCGTCTGGCCGTCTGGCTCTCCCAGGGGTTGGCCAACCTGCCGCAACACCTGCTCAGCACCCCCAGGCAGGCGGATTAGCATGCCGATCCTCTTCCACTACCTGCTGCGCCTCTTCCTGACCGGGCTGGGCCAGATCACCGGCCTGTTCATCGGCCTGTTCCTGCTGATTGACGGCATCGAAAACATGCGCCGCTTTTCCCTCAAGCCCACCTTTGACTGGGAAGACATGCTGCTGATGATGCTCTTTCGCCTGCCGGATTTTGTCACCCTGCTGCTCCCTTCCATCGCCCTGTTGACCGTGCTGATGGTGTTGGCCCGTCTCTCCCGGCAAAACGAGATCACCGTCATGCGGGCCAGCGGGGTCTCCCTCTATCGCATTCTCATTCCCTTCCTGCTGGGAGGGCTGGGGGTGGCCATCGGGCAACTGGCCATGCAGGACCATCTGGTTCCCTGGAGCAAACAGGCCGCCCAGACCCTGGAAGACCGTTTCCTGGGTTACGAAAATCCCGTGCAGGCCGACATGGACAATGTCTGGTTGAAGGCGATGTCCCCGGAAGGCGAACGGCAGTTGATCCATCTGCAGCAGGCGTTGCCCGACGAACGGGTGCTGCTGAACGTCACCGTGTTTGCCTGGGATGCCGACCAGCGGCTGCGTTCCCATCTCCAGGCCCGCTCGGCCCGTCTGGAACAGGGCCGGTGGACCCTCTCCCAGGGCATCATCCACCAATACGGCGAGCGGGTGACGGCCGAAAAATTTGCCCAGCGGCCCTGGCCGGTCATTCTGGAGGCCGACCAGTTGAACCGCACGGCCATCAACCCGGATTTTCTCTCCTTCGAGCAGGTCCGGCATTTGATTGAACGGACCGAACGGGAAGGGTATGATGCCACCCGGTTGTGGGTGTTGCTGCACGGTCGCCTCTCCCAGCCGGCCACCACCCTGGCGGCCATCCTGCTGGCCTTTCCGTTCACGTTGCGGTTGCCCCGGCGGGGAGGCGTCACCCGCTCCCTGCTGCTCGGTCTGTTGATCGGTTTTGCCATGTTTGTCGTGATCAATCTTTCCCAGGCGCTGGGCCTGGGCGGACGCCTGCCGCCTGTGCTGTCGGCCTGGGCACCGGTCTTTTTCTTTACCGGCATCGGGGGATTTTTGCTGATCCACCTGGCAGACCCCCGGCGCCAGGGATGATGGGAGTCGCCATGTCACCTTTTCTGCAACGTCTGCTGCCCCCCGACCCGCCTTTCAACCCCATGGTGTTCACCCGGCGACCCGTGGTGCACCGCTTCTGGGTGGGCGGGGTGATCTCGGCCCTGATCGGCTTCGGCATGGGCTTTTTCCTGTGGGCCTGGCAACAGGGGTTGCTCCCCGTTCCGGCGTTCTATCCCCACATCAAGCTGTGGCATGCCCGCATCCAGATCATTCTGTTTGCCGGCTCTTTTTTGCTGGGGTTTGCCCTGCAATCCGGGCCGCATGTCATCGGCGGCACCCCGCCGCCGGCCCGACATCTGTTGCGGCTCTTGCTGCCGTTGTGGAGTGGTTTTGTCATCTCCCTGCTGTTTGACGGCTGGCTGCTGACCCTCGGCAACCTTCTGGTCACCCTGGCCTGTCTGGGCGCGGTCTATTTTCTGGTGCGCATCACCCTCAGCGGCGACCCCCTGCGGCGCCTGCAGCGGGGCATCCCCCTGACCATCTCCTTTCTCCCCCTGGCCATCTCCCCCTGGCTGGCCCTGGACAATCCCGACCAGGCCCTGTGGGTGTTGTGGTGCGGACCGGTCACCAGCGCCCTGGTGGCCGGACAGCAGTTGATCCAGAATGTCCTGGGGGGCAAGCTGTTGCAGGGGAACATGGCTCGTTTGTTTGCCGGTGGGCTGCTGGCGGCCTGGCTGGTCACCACCCTGGCGGCCTTCGTCAACCCCGCCTTCTGGCCCTGGGCCGGACTGGCCTGGGTGGTGGTGCTGGCACTGCTGCTGATCGGCACCGATTTTCTCCGGGCGGCGGCGGTGTTCGGGTTGGCCTCGATCAATGTCACCCTGGTGCTGGGCTTCGCCGCTGCCCTGGCCTGTGCCATGTGGCTGGCCTGGTCGGGCCCCGCCCCGGCCCTGGATGGCCCGGTCCATCTCCTGGGGGCCGGCATGCTGACCCTGCTCATCCTCGGCGTGGCCGCCCGGGTGGTCAGTTTTTTTGCCGACCGTGCCGCCTTGAATGACCGGTTGTTGTGTTATCTGTTGCTGCTCTGGGGTCTGCTCGCCCTCGCCCGGGTCGGCACCGCGCTGGGCCGGCCCCTCCCCCAACCGGTCCTGGCCGGGTTGATCCTCCTCGGCACCCTGCTGCTCATCCTCTGGTCCACCCGCCTCGCCATCAGCCTGTGGCGGATCAGCCGAAAGATTACGCCAGCGTTGCTGGATCAGTAAAAAACGTTTGCGGGTCCAGGGGGATCATCCCCCTGGCGGGTCCAGGGCAGCGCCCTGGGATGTTGCTGTTGCCTTTCAAAAAAGCCGCAGCGTTTTTGCTGCGGCCGCTTCAATATGCGCCGCAGGCTGGCTGGCAGAATCTGACACGCTGCCGGGCGAAACGGTGATCAGGGCCGGGTTGATAAAGGACAACCTTTCGGGCTAACATGGTCTCCGCGCAGGTCAGCCCCCCGCCAGCCTGGAAACATTGCCATGACTGCCTCGACCCAGCCTTTGCCGACTGCAAAGCCGTGATGGGTCCCCCCGTGTTTGTCCGCGAACTGAAACGGGGTGAAGGGGGGCGCCGTGATGGCCAAGGCAGGCGCCGTCCGCTCCGGGGATCTTTGCCATTCCGAATAAAAGAGTGCGGCGAGGACGACCACGGCATCTTCGGTCGCCGACTGCAGATAGCCTTTGAATGGCGGGTGGTCCAGAAAACGGGCCGCTTCGGAAAAGACGTCAGCCAACAGTTGGCTGCCAACCTGCTCCACATCCCCCATCGCCAGCACCTGTCGCATCCGGATGCGCAGGCTGGCGTCGGGTTCGTCCCGGTTCCGGGCAGTCAGGGCGGCGGTCAGATCCAGGGCATATTTCAGGGCAATCTGGCAGGAAAAGTGCTCAAACAGGAGATACCAGCCGTCGCCAGTCGATTGATAACCCAGAATTTGCAAAGGATTGCCATAGGGAATGAAAAAACGGGCGGTCTCGACCAGCAGCGCCTCGGCACGTGTGAGGATGACCCGCCGGTGGGTGTGGCTTCTGGCCGGCGCGGTAAACCCTTCAATATCCAGGGCCAAAACGGGAACATGTCGCATGGCAAACCCTCCGCAATGTATGACGGTCCAACAGACGTGGATGGCGGCCTACCCGCACCACCGTCCGGTTTTGATCATGACAGCGAAAAGTTGTCAAAGCAAGCACCATCGACACGCCGGACAATCGAGGGGTGCCGCCTTGATTGCCTTGGCGACACGACACCGGGTTGATAAAGGACAACGCCTTTGGTAACATGATCCCTGCGAGGATTGGACTGCATCCAGTCTGCAGAAAAACAGATACTTGCCGAATAATAATCAGGAAAGTCTGCATGACCTGAGAGCGCAAGGGGGTGGTACAATGGAACTCAACCGTCGCAAAGAACAATTCAGCGCGGCCTACGTCCGGGCTGTGGCAGCGACGGCGGGTTACGGAGTACATCGTCCCGACCCGGATGATGACAGTGTTGACCTGACCATTGCGGCACGGGGTGGGCATGGCACCATCCGCTCCCCTCGTCTGGACATTCAGTTAAAATGCACGGCCAACGCCGAATTCAATGCGGAACAGACATCTTTCACCTTCCCTCTGCCGATCAAGAATTACGACGACTTGAGAGGTGATGACGTCATGGTCCCCCGACTGTTGGTTGTGGTGCGTGTGCCGAATGAACTCTCCCAATGGACCGAGGTAACCGAAGATCGGCTCCTGCTGCGTCATTGTGGTTATTGGGTCAGTCTGCGGGGTGCGGCATCCACCACCAATACAACCAGTCAAACCATCCTGATTCCCCGTGAGCAAATGTTCACCGTCGATGGATTGAAAAATTTGATGACACGTATCGGGCAAGGAGATGCGCCATGAAAATCGCACTCTGCGATGCAAACCTCCTGAACGGACTCCGTCCTCTGGAGTTTGCCGCCTACCTGCGCTCAACCGGATGGACCCGGCAAGACAGCGTTGCGGGTCAATGGGCTACCTGGGTCAAGGATGACGACTACGAAATTCTCCTCCCCCTGCAACAGGGATTTCGCGACTTCGCTCTCCGCATGAGTGAAGCGCTCCGGGTGTTGGAACAGGTGGAAAATCGCTCACAGTGGATGATCTTTAACGACCTGCAAATGACAGGTGTCGATCTCATCCGGGTATGCCTGATGGACCAGGATCTGTCCGATGGCAGCTTGTCAATGGATGAAAACGTCAAAATAGCGCAGTATGCCAGAGACATGATGCTTGCAGCGGCATCCTCGGCGATTCGACCCCAGGCCGTTTGGCCGACCCGGTGTCCGGCACAAGCGGTTGATTACCTCAAAGGCGTCCGGATTGGTCAGAGTGAACGAGGCAGTTATGTGTTGACCATCCAGTCGCGGGTCACACCACTCCTGCAGCCTACCCAAGGCGTTCTTGATCTGGAGGAACCCTTTCCAAGACAAGTCGTCGAGCGGCTTTCTCACGGTCTGGCCACGATGCTGCGTGCTGCCGAGCAATCCGCCACCGAGGGGGTGCGGGTCTTCGACGCCGCCATTGCAGAGGGAGTCAGTGCCAACCTGTGTGATGCAGTGGTCGGACTGGCAGGTAACAATGAAGAGCGTTCCCGCAGGATGCATATCTCTTTTTCCTGGTCCCGCAACCGACCGACCGCCCGGCACATGCCCGCATTGATTGCCTTTCCGGCAGACAGGATACCCTTCATCGCCGAGGCCGCCCGTCTTCTCCGAGCCAATGCACCCGTGGAAAATTTTGATCTGCAAGGCCCTGTTGTCAAGCTGGAGCGTCAAGAAGGACAGGAAAAAGGTCGGGTGACGATCCTGGGATTTGTGGAGGCAAAACCCCGAAAAATCGCCATGTGCCTGGAAGACCATCAGTATAATATCGCCATCGCAGCACATCGACAACAACAAACCATCAGTTGTTCCGGAACATTAACCAAAGTGGGGCGCGGGTTCGAGTTGCAGTCGGTGCACAGTCTGCAGGCAGACATGGAATAAACGGTCAAGGCGTGATCAATGACCCTGCAGTACCAAAACGCGGCTCAAGCAGACCAACAGCCGGAAGTGGGTACCCCTGGTACGCAACAGATTCGCCAACCGGCATCCCGACAGGAGGAATGAAACGCCATGCTTGCACACCTGATGACCGGCAGCCGCTACCCGTTGCGGGGGTTGGCGCTGCTTGCCCGACCCGGCTTGCGCCGCTTCGTCGCCATCCCCCTCACCCTGAACATCTGCCTGTTCGGGGCAGGTATTACCTACATTTTCAGTTGGTTGCAAAACATTTTTGACTGGATAGACGGCTACCTGCCCAGTTGGCTGCACTGGCTGCAGTGGCTGGTGACCCCCCTGCTGGTGCTCGCTGCCTCTGCCACCCTCTTTTTTACCTTCTCCATGGTAACCAACCTCATTGCCGCCCCCTTCAACAGCCTGCTGGCCGAACAGGTCGAATTCCAACTGACCGGTCGATTCCCCGCCGGCACGGCCCTGACCACCGGGGAACTGCTGCAAAAAACCATTCCGCTCCTGTGGAACGAGCTGAACAAAATGCTCTACTCCCTCGCCTGGATGATCCCGTTCCTGCTCCTGTTCGTCATCCCCGGCATCAATCTCGTCGCTCCCGTCTGCTGGGCCCTCTACTCTGCCTGGATGCTGGCCATCCAGTACCTGGACCTGCCCATGGGCAACCACGACCTCACCGGACAAAAGGTGCGCCAGGCATTGCGCAACAAACGGGCACTGAGCCTGGGCTTCGGCGGCATGACCCTGCTGCTCAATTCACTCCCCTTCGTCAACCTGTTCGCCATGCCGGCCGCCGTGGCCGGGGCCACCCTGCTGTGGGTCGAACGGTTCGCCCCGGCAACCGCGACAGAGGTTCTACTGGAACGACAAAGCTGATTTGACGGGTACGGACCACGCCAACGTCGCCAGCCTGCCTGCGGCGCATGCTGAACAAGCCGCAGCAAAAACCGGCTGCGGCTGCTTTGAAAGGCATCGGGTAGGAGGCGGGGTCGCCCCCGCCGTCCTCCCACACCACCGTACATACGGTTCCGTATACGGCGGTTTATGCAGCACCTTGAAGTCGTCGTAGCT
>JAMOAX010000036.1:0-21744 GCA_039908555.1 Magnetococcus sp. DMHC-8 | reverse complement strand
CAGGTCGTTTGCTTGGCGGGATGGGCGTACAGGTCAGCAGGCGTGCCCATTGGGCATGGATGGTGGCAGCGGGGGTCAGGTGGCGTATTGATGCTGTGGTTGGTGTGTGTGGTTGAGCCGGGGTGAACCCGGCTGGTTGCAGGGTGAGACAGACCGGTGTGCCGTGCACCCGTACCGTGGCCAGGGCATTACCCGTCAGCACCGGGCGGACAAAAGTGTCGGCAGAGCAGATGGTCTGTACGCCGGTCAGCAGGGGCCGGTCCAGCATGGCGGCCACCCTGGGCATGACCGCTGCGCCCAGCGTGGAGGTGGCCGCGGCGATATGGGAGAACTGCCCGGCCAGCGCGACGATCCATGCGGCGATTTGTTCCGCTGACCCATCGGTCCGGGTGGGGTGCGTCGCGACCAGGAGTTCCGTGACACCCGTCCAGGCGGCAATCCGTTGCACATTCAGGGAGCCGATGTCACCGGCCAGCAACAGGGTGACGTCGCCCAGTGGTGCCACGGCCCCCACCAGGCGGGCCAGTCGCGTATCGGTGGGATCGGTATGCATGGCGGGTTCTGTGAGGAGCAGGACCCTCATGCTGGTGGCGACCAGCCGGCCTGATGCAAAGCGGTCTGCAGGGCCTGCACTGTTTGCAATCGTTGTCCGGGGGGGCGGGCGGCGGGTGGTTGGAGGGCAAGGGTGTGCTGGTGCGGGGTCCATGCCAATGCCCAGCGGTCCGGGGAGAGCCGTTCCAGTGGTTTGCGACGGGCTTTCAGAATGTTGGGCAGGCTGGCATAGCGTGGTCCGCCGGTAGCGGGGATGGCATTGAGGTGCCAGTCCACCGTGATGACGGCCGGCAGTCTGACTGCCCATTGTTCCAGACCATTTGCCACCGCGCGGGTGACCAGGGCCTCGCCTGATTGAATGGTCAGTTGTGTAGCCTGTGTGATCTGTCCCCAGCCGAGCAGGGCGGCGGTCATCTGTCCGGTCTGGTTGTGGTCGCTGTCCACCGCCTGTCGTCCGGTGAGGAGCAGGTCGACCTGCTCTTCCCGGGCCACGGCCGCCAGACATCGGGCGACCGACAAGGGTTGCAGATGGGCGGGCGCCTCCACGCGCAGCGCCCGGTCGGCCCCCATGGCCAGGGCGGTGCGCAGGGTTTCTTCCCAGGCTGCCGGTCCGACGGTGACCACCAGCACCCGGGTGACCATCCCGCTCTCCTGCAGCCGGATGGCGGCTTCCAGGGCGATTTCGTCGAAGGGATTCAACATGGTGGGGTCCGAAGCGTCGTCGAAACCGGTCGACGAGGCGGGCGCGTCCGCTTGACTGTCGGTCGCAAAAAAACGGACCGGACGCGCCGGGTCGATGACCGGTTTGATGGCAACCAGCACGTTCACCGGGTGAGCAGCGCCTCGATGATCATGAACAACTTGTCATGATCAACCGGTTCCTGCGTGCCCCGGGCATGTTTGCCGGGCAACACCTGATAGGTACCGTTGACCACCAGAGTGGGGGTCGACGAGGCGCGAAAGGCCTGCTGCATCGACTTGGCTTGGGCAATGCGGGACGAAACCCCAAAAGAGTGCATGTGGGTGCGGAAGGCCTGGGGGTCCATGCCCGTGGCCTCGGCCAGGAAAACCATCTCTTCAATACTTTCGATATCGGCAGAGTTGTCAAAATGGGCCTTGTAAATGGCCTGTTTCATGGCTTCTCCTTTGCCCATGAACTCTGCTGCGAAATAGGCCCGCACCGGAATATCCGTCTGCTTGCCCCAATAGACCGGAATCGACTTGAAGGTCAGCCGCTGCCGGTTTTTTTCTGCCCAGGCGGCGGTGTGGGGGGCGAGAGTAAAACAGTGCGGGCATTTGAAATTGAAAACCTCCACCACTTCGGGTTTGTTGCCGGAGCGGGGAACCGCCGGATTGATCAGATCATAGTGGGTGCCGGGTTGCGGCAGGATGGTCTGGGGATTGGCCAGTACCATGCCTGGCCAGGTCATCCACAAACAAATGATCGGCAACAGCAGAGTCAGAACGATAGGTGGCATTGGTCAACCTTCCATGATTTCGCAGGTGGAGTGAATCGTCGCCGTTTTTCCCAGCATGGCGGACGCGGAGCAATATTTTTCTTCGGAGAGTCGGATGGCCCGTTCCACTGCATTGGCAGGGAGTCCCTTGCCGGTGACCACGAAATGCATGTAGATTTCCAGGAACACCTTGGGATCGGTTTCGGCACGCATGCCTCGGAGGGTGGCGACGCAATCGGAGACCTGGTGGCGGCCTTTGCGCAGGATGGTCAGCACATCGATGGATGCACATCCCCCCAGGCCGAGCAGCAGCAGTTCCATGGGACGCACGCCCATGTCGCGACCGCCCACGGCGGGCGCGGCGTCCATGACCAGGGTGTGGCCAGAGCCCGATTCACCCAGCATTTGCATGCCTTCGACCCATTTGACGCGCGCGGTGATTTCCGCCATGTCGTCCTCCCTGTGCAGTGTGGTTGTCCGGTAAGTGATCCGCTGCCGCCTGTGCCGGGATGGTGCAGGGGGGGCTGCAGGGCATCTGGCAGGTTCCGAGGCACGGTGTCGGGACCATGGTGCAAACGAACAGGGCCTTTGGTCAAGTATTGATCTGTTGCAGAGAGGTTTCTCATGAAAAAAGAGTCCGACAGTCTCATTCGAGGGCAGGACGAACGCGCCATGGTTGACAAACTGGAGGCGTTTTTGCAGGGGCGTGCCGGCGAGCGCCATGCGGTGATTTTGCAGGATTTTCCCGATCCGGATGCCATTTCCTGCGGTTTTGCCTATCACCAGTTGGCGGCACGTTGGGGGATTGAGACTGACCTGCTCTATGGGGGGCGGATCAGCCACCAGGAAAACATTGCCATGGTCAACCTGCTCAACATTAATGTCCAGCACTGTGAGTTGGAGGAGATACCGGTTGGCCGTTATCAGGGCAGCGTGTTTGTTGACGGGCAAGGCACCACGTCTTGTCTGGTGGATCGGATGGCGAAGGCCAATGTACCTGTGTTGATCGTGGTGGACCACCATGCCCCGCAGGACCGGTTGCATCCGTTGTTTGCCGATATTCGTCCGGAGGTGGGGGCGTGTGCTTCCATTTTTGTGGATTATCTGCAGAAGGGTTTGTTGCCGCTGGTGGCCAGGCCCGAGCATCGGACGCTGGCCACGGCCCTCATGCATGGCATTATTTCCGAGACGGGTGCACTGATTGAGGCGCGGGCACAGGATTTTACGGCGGCGGCCTATTTGCAGCCGTTTTGTGACCGGGAGCTGCTCAATGAAATCCTGCACCAGCAGCGCAGCCAGAAGGTGATGGAGGTGATTGAGGTGGCCTTGAAGAATCGGGTGATTCGTTCCGGATATTGTCTTTCCGGAGTGGGTTATCTGCGGGCCGATGACCGGGATGCCCTGCCGCAGGCGGCCGATTTCTTGTTGACCGAGGAGATGGTCCATACGGTGATTGTGTTTGGCATTGTGCAGGGTGACAGGGAGGAGATTCATGGTTCGTTGCGTACCACGCGCTTGACGCTATCGCCGGACCAGTTTTTGAAGGATGCCCTGGGTCGAATGGCTGGGGGGTCCCATTATGGCGGTGGCAAGGCCCGGGCGGGTGGTTTTGAAATTCCGTTGGGTTTTTTGGCAGGGCATGATGATCCTGAGTTGGCCAAGCTGAAGTGGGACACGTTCAACGCCAAGATCCAGAAAAAATTTTTTACCAAGATTGGCGCGGAGGGTGAGTGAGTGACGGTCGGGCCGTTTTTGCTGGTCGACCGGGTCGGGTTGACATGGCGGGGGATACGGGTGGCATGCCTTTGATGCGCAAGCCCGTCTGGTTGAAGGCCGGGGATTTTCGTTCGCCCGGCTACCTGGCCGTGCAAGGTTTGATGGATCGGCAGCGGTTGCATACGGTGTGTGCCTCGGCGGTTTGTCCCAACCGGGGGCGGTGCTGGGAGGAGGGAACGGCTGCCTTCATGATTTTGGGGGATATTTGTACCCGTCGCTGTGCCTTTTGTGCGGTATTGACGGGGCGACCGGGGCCGGTGGACCGGGACGAGCCGATGCGTTTGGCGGTGGCAGTGCGGGCCATGGGTTTGCGGCATGTGGTGATCACCTCGGTGGACCGGGATGATCTGGCGGATGGGGGTGCAGAGCAGTTTGCGGCCTGTATTCGTGCCGTGCGGGGTGGGGAACCGGGGGGTGGGGGGACGACGGTTGAGGTATTGACACCGGACTTTCGAGGCAAGGAGGGGGCCTTGCAGGTGGTATTGGCGGCGGAACCGACGGTTTTCAATCACAACGTGGAGACGGTTGCACGTCTCTATCCGGAGATTCGGCCGGCGGCCTGTTATGATCGATCGCTGTCTGTTTTGGCGTGGGCTGGGCAGGAGCGGGCCAGGCGGGGTGGAGAGGGGGCACTCTTGACCAAGTCCGGCATCATGCTGGGGTTGGGGGAGACGGATGCGGAGGTGAGGGAGGTGTTGAGGGATTTACGGGCTGTGGGGGTGGCGTTGTTGACCATGGGTCAATATTTGCAGCCCAGTCGGCAGCATCATCCGGTGGCCCGTTTCCTGGCGCCCGAGGTCTTTGCAGAGTGGCGTCGGGAGGCGTTGGCGATGGGTTTTGTGGGGGTTGAGAGCCATCCGTTGGCGCGTTCGTCTTTTCATGCGCGGCAATTGATGGGGTGATGGGAGAGTGTGGCAGGTGGATTGTTGGCTGTGGGGGGTGGTTTGTTGATGGGGATGATTAGGTCCTTGACGTTTGTGTTGAGATGGTGTAAAACCCCTCCTTCCCGTTCGGGCCTATAGCTCAGATGGTTAGAGCGCACGCCTGATAAGCGTGAGGTCGGTGGTTCGAGTCCACCTAGGCCCACCATTTGGTGTCTGAATCGGGTTCGGCCACAGTCGTTTTCCGTGGCCGTTTTTGTGTGTAGGGATTGTGGGGGTGTAGCTCAGTTGGGAGAGCGCCTGCTTTGCAAGCAGGAGGTCATCGGTTCGATCCCGTTCACCTCCACCAATTAAATCAAATATTTGCGGTCATCCCTTGGATGGCCGTTTTTGTTCCAGCAATCAAACAGCAATCAGTTGGGGAAAATTCACCATCCAGCAATCCCCCGACATGGCCCACCGATCCACCTTTCCTATCCCGTCAAGACAGTCACCCATCGGCATCGATCCCCGCCAGGATGAGGATGATCACGGAGGCCAATACCCAGTGGTACTACAGGGCGCACGAAGATGCGAACCCGGAGGATGCAAAGACTGTGAGACGGTGTTGTTGCCGGCCGGGAAAAACCATATCACCGTGGGAAGTTGGATGTGTCAGAATGATTCAGGAGGGCGAACCATGTCGCGATTGAGCGTTGAGGCGTTGGAGTTGGCGGTGTCCACATTGGAAGAGGGGCTGCGCGAGTACGCCGAACATCCTGTTCTGACCATGAGGGATGGTGTTATCCAACGGTTCGAAATCGCCATGGACCTCTCGTGGAAGCTACTGCAACGTACACTGAAGGATATTCTGACGATCAATCCGGGATTGATCCGCACCAAAGAGAACATGTTCCGTGTCGCCGCAGAGTACGAACTGATCATGAATACGGAACGTTGGTTGGGTCACTACGAAGCCCGCAATCAGACCTCACACATCGACGATGCCAATCTGGCGGTGCAGGTGTTCGATCGTATTGCATCGTTCTTGCCGGATGTCAGGGAACTTGTGGTGAGATTGAAGAATGCTGCTTGATCTCCGACCCGACCACTTGGCCATCATTCAGGAGATCCTGCAGCGTCACGCGCCGAACTGGGATGTGTGGGCCTTCGGTTCTCGGGCCCAGGGAACGGCACGCCCTGTCTCGGACTTGGATCTGTGCCTCCATGGTGGAGATGCGAACAAGGCGAGAACCGCAAGCGGCGTTGCAGTGCTGGAGCAAGCGCAGGCGAGCTTGAACACCTTGGTCGCAAGGTTGACAAGGGTCGACCGACTGTCGTCCCGGTCGCAAGAGCGCACGCAAGCCCGGGGGGGATAATCTCCCCCAGACTTGCGCGGTCATTCTGGTCTTGTATTCATGGTACAGACAGTGAGGAATATCGGCCAAGGAACCCCGCACAGGCCGTTCCGGTCACGGCGAACCGGCGGGTCCGGGACTCATCTCTTTCGCCAGGGCGAGGCCGTTTTGGCAAAGGTTTTCCAGGGAACCAGCAACTGTCGGCGAATATCGGCACTCTGATAGCTGCGCCAGCCAATCAGGGCACCCACATAACGCAAAACATCCGGGTCATTCGACCCTTCAACCACCCCGTCCAACAGACCCGGCATGACCGCCACATCGTTCATGGTGCCCAACAACCCCTGCACCTCCTTGAGTTGCTGGGTGAACTCCGCCATGCCCTTCTGGTCAAACAAGGCCGCAAAAAACTCGGTGGCATAACGCAGCTTTTTGCATTCGATCCGCAACTGGTGCAACTCCATGTCGGAACGGGTCTCCAGGGCATCCCCGGCTGTCAGGACCACGGACATGCGCTTGCCCAATACCCGCTTGGCATACTGGACAATACCGGTCCCCAGATAGGCCCGGGTCTCGGAGGGCATGTCCACCTGGAACCAGCCGCGCACCGTGATCCATTGGTCAAAGTGGGTGACAAACCGCTGATACCGCTCACTGTCGAGCAGGAGACGCAACCGCTCATAGGCCGCGTCCTGATGACGGATGGCCATCTCCCGCACCTTTGCCTCCCCTTCCGGCAGGGGCATCCTGCCTGCCACCCCATCCAACCCCTCCGAGATCAGAACGTCCAAATCCCGCGTGGGACCAAATTCGCCGGCAATCCAACGCATCTCTTCGTTCCAGGGATCGGTAATCGCCCTGGGAATCACCTTGCGAAAAATGGCGACGGCCGACCGCAAACGACGCAGGGCCACCCGAACTTGATGCACACCTTCAATATCCTCGCGTTGATAGGCGACCGGTATCCAGTTGCACATATCGTCAAAGTTGTGGCGCAGGATGGCCGCAAAGGCCTCGTTGATACTCTGTTTTGGCGACAGGACAACGGGTTTTCTGATGGAGGGCAGTGTCATGGCATGGATTCACTCGATGGCAAAGGGTTTCAGAAAGGCACAACTCCGTCCGACTGATCACCGCGCAGGCCGCCGGGCGAACCGTTCTGCACCCCCCGACCGCCCGGCCCGGCAACACCGGCAAGGCACGCAAACACGGAGAGGAAAGGCAGGAGGTTTGCCCGTTCCTGGCGGCAAGTCCAGGCAAAATCACTGCGCGCAATCTACCACATTGCGTGCATTCTTGTCTACACCGATATACCCCCGCGACCACCACCTTTTTCTGGTCACTGCCGTTCGGAATCGTTTGCTCACCGGGCCATAATGGATCTACTATTCAGACCGGTTTGGCCAGGTCTGCACGACCTTTCCGGGCCGGGCATGAACCGCGTCTGCGGGCAACGAAGGAGCCAGTCATGACAATTCGCGTGGGAATCAATGGTTTTGGCCGGATCGGGCGCCTGGCGTTGCGCACCGCCTGGCAGCAAACCGGCGAGTTGGAATTTGTTCACATCAACGACCTCTCCAGCGAACCCACCTGCGCGGCCCACCTGTTGATGCACGACTCTATCCATGGCCGATGGAACCGGACAGTGGAGAGTACCGCCGCCAGTCTGATCGTGGATGGTCGGACAATCGGGTACAGCATGGCCCCCACCCCCGCCGATGCCGCATGGCACACACGGGGCGTGGATCTGGTCCTGGAGTGTTCAGGCCAGTTCAAGACCCTGGATGCCCTGCAACCCTACCTGGACCAGGGCATCAAGAAGCTGGTGGTCTCTGCCCCCAGCGCCGACCCGGCCATCCTGAACGTGGTCATGGGCGTCAACGATCACCAATACGACCCGGATCGGCACACGGTGGTCACAGCCGCCTCCTGCACCACCAACTGCCTGGCGCCGGTGGTCAAGGTCATCCAGGAGCACCTGGGCATCCGGCGGGCATCCCTGACGACCATCCACAGCATCAACAACACCCAGGGCGTTGTCGATCAATACCGCCCGGATTGGCGGCGGGCCAGGGCCGCCGGTCTCTCCATGATCCCCACCAGCACCAGTGCAGCCCAGGCCATCGTGCATATCTTCCCGGCACTGACCGGCAGGATAGACGGGCTGGCCGTGCGGGTGCCCTCCCTCAATGCCTCATTGACCGACATGGTGTTTGAAGTGGCACGTCCCACCAGCGTGGCAGAGGTCAACGCCTGCCTCCAGATGGCAGCCGAAGGCGATCTGCGGGGCATCCTGGGTTATGAACCGGCCCCGCTGGTCTCCATCGACTACCGCAATGACCCCCGCTCCGCGGTGATTGATGCCCTCTCCACCAAGGTGATCGATGGCACCCACGTCAAGGTGCTGGCCTGGTATGACAATGAAACCGGCTATGCCAGTCGTCTGGTGGAGTTGCTGTCCAAGGTCGCACGCGCACTCTGACACCATGGTCAGGCCTGGGAGGCGGACCGGAAAAAGGCCTGGGTTCCATTGGCCAGGGCCCGGACCAGAGCCTCCTGATGTTCCTGCCGGCGCAATTGGATCTCTTCATCCCGGTTGGATAAAAAGGCCATTTCCACCAGGACGGACGGAATATCGGGCGCCTTCAACACGGCAAACGCTGCCTGCTTGACACCCCGAAAATGAAGACGCAGAGAGGGCACCTTCTTGAGATAGGTGAGCAGACTGCTCCCATATGCCATGGCCCGGTTGCGGGCATCACGTTGCGAAAGGTCCATCAGAATATCCCGCAATTCCGGGTCGGCCACCTGTCCCAAATCCACCCCACCGATCAGGTCGGCAGAGTTCTCCCGTTCGACCAGATGGCGCAGCGCCCGATCCGGTTCCGCCCGACCCCGTTCGGACAGACAATACACCGACGCCCCCCGCGCCGAAGGAATACGAAAAGCATCCGCGTGCAGACTGACAAACAGGTCGGCACTGTGATGACGGGCAATGGCAACCCGCTTGCGCAACGCGACAAAATAGTCATCGGTACGGGTCAAATGGGCCTTGAACCCCAGCCCGCTCAGCTCCCTGGCCAGTCTGTTGGCCACCTCCAGGGTGACAGTCTTCTCATAGGTGCCCCCCCGGCCGATGGCACCCGGATCTTCACCACCATGCCCCGGGTCGATCACGATCACCGCTCCCCGTCGTTTGCGCTCCGCAACCAGTTGGGCCTGGGGAACCTGGTCATCCTCTCCTTCGGCATACCGACGCTGCAACTCCACCACCAGACGCGGCGGCTTGTCATCAATGGATTTGAGAAAAAAGGCAGTGGGCACCACGGGACTTTTCAGGGCAAACTCCAACCGCACCACGCCCGGGGCGCCGTTGCTCAACCGCATCTCTCCCACCACCGCGTCTTCCGCATACAACGAGGCCGGTTCCAGCGCCCACACCACATCCCGCATCTCCAGCACCACCCGATCCGGCTTCGCAAGCTGCTGCAGGGTATAACGAATCTTTCTGTCCAGGTCAAACACGATGCGTGTGTGTTCCGGTCCCGGCCAGACACGCATATTGGTCACATGGGTCGGGGCATCCGCATGGAGAACAGGAACGGGCAACACCAGGCCACTGGCGGAAAACAACAAGGCCTTCAATACATCTCGCCGTACCATTTCAGCAAACCTCCTCCCTTTACATCCCGGCAATCCGACCAGGCAAACGACCGCATAGCCACCCGGCACCGGTTGTGCTATACTGCCGGCCGTTCGTCGTGCGTCATGCCACAACGTGTACGCACTCCTGTACAAGCAAGAACCGGGCCCATACCAGCCCGGCCCGACCCATCCAGACAGTCAAGATGACAACCGTTGCAGGGAGAAAATCATGGTCACGGTGGATTCAGAAGAGATAGCCAAGTTTGAGCGCATGGCTCATGAGTGGTGGGAACCGGACGGCAAGTTTAAACTCCTTCATCAAATCAATCCACTGCGCGTCGACTACATCTGCTCCCAACTGACCGGAACCCCGCAGGGCACCTTGACCGGCTTGCAGGTGCTGGATATCGGCTGTGGCGGCGGCATCCTGGCGGAACAACTGGACCAGCGCGGGGCCACCGTGGTGGGCATCGACCGGTCCGAGCGCATCATCGGCATCGCCAGGGCCCATCAGCAGGAAAGCGGCTCTCAGGTGGACTATCGGGTACAGGCCGCCGAGGAGTTGGCCACCCGGCAACCACACAGCTTTGACGTGGTTCTGGCCATGGAGGTGCTGGAGCATGTCCCGGACGTGGGAGACTTCGTGGCCTCCTGCGCCGCCCTGCTCAAACCGCAGGGCCACTTTTTCTTTGCCACGCTCAACCGCACCATCCAGGCATGGATGGCGGCCATCGTCGGCGCCGAGTACATCCTGCGCTGGCTGCCGCAGGGCACCCACACCTATGGCAAGTTTGTGCGTCCGTCGGAACTGGATCGGGCGTTGCGCCGCGAGGGCATCCACCTGTGCGATCTGCGGGGCATGTCCTACCATCCCCTGAGCAACACCTTTCAACTGAGCCAGAATCCCGATATCAACTATCTGGGGTTTGGCCGTCGTGGCTGAAACGCCCATACGACCGGCAGCGCCCGACGGATCGCAAATACGCCTGCTCCGCAGTGCTGTCGAGGTGGCTGGTGAGCGGGTGGACAAGGCCCTGGCCGTGCTGGACCCCTCCCTCAGTCGCACCATGATCCAGCGGCTGATCACGGCCGGGGCCCTCTTCCGGCGGTCGGGCGGGGACGAACAGGCCCCCTCCTCCTCCCCGCTCGTCCCCGTACAGGCTGCCACCGAGAAGGTCCGGGCGGGAGAGTGGTATGAACTGCATATTCCGGCTGCCGTGCCATTGGCAGTGGCCGCCGAGGCCCTTGAGCTGTCCATCGTGTTCGAGGATGACGATCTGCTCGTGGTCAACAAAGCCGCCGGCATGACCGTCCACCCGGGGGCAGGCCCCGGGGGTTGCAGCGGCACGCTGGTCAATGCCCTGCTGCATCACTGCCGTGGCACCTTGTCCGGCATCGGGGGGGTGGTCCGCCCGGGCATCGTGCACCGCCTGGACAAGGAGACCAGCGGGCTGCTGGTGGTCGCCAAGAATGACCGGACCCATCAACACCTGTCGGAACAGTTCAAGGCGCACACCACATCCCGTCTCTATCTGGCCATTGTCAAAGGCAGACCGCGACCCGCACGGGGAGAAATTGACGCCCCCATCGGCCGGCATCCCAAGGATCGTCAAAAGATGGCAGTGGTCACCCGGGGTCGTCAGGCCACCACCCACTACGCGGTCCTGGACGCCTTGTCCGGCTTGTCCCTGATCGCCTGCCGGCTGCAAACCGGGCGCACCCATCAGATCCGGGTGCACATGACTCACATCGGCCATCCCCTGCTGGGCGACCCCGTCTACAGCCGACCATTCAATCCCCCCGCCACATGGCCGGAACCGGCCCGGACCGTCATCACTGCCTTTCACCGTCAGGCGCTGCACGCCGCCGAACTGGGCTTCACCCACCCCATCACCCAACAACGCATGCAATTCACCGCTGATCCACCAGCCGATTTTCGGCAACTCCTGGCCACATTGCGCCAACTGGACATGGCCACGGGAGACAACTAAACCGCACCCAGCCTGGGATACGTAGTACTGCGGGTCCACCCGTCTCCGTCTTCTCCGTTCAGGATCGAATTGACTGATTACCAGCAGGCACCTCCCGCGCTGCCCTTGGCACTTTTGGCATGGCCTTTACTGGCGTAGGTCAGCGCGGCACATTTGGAGTCGCCCGTCTGCTCCCCCTGGGGTTCCGCCGCCAGGGTGTAGGTGGTCGATTCAGCCTCCACGATCAGCACCTTGTAGAGCCCCTGAGGAGAGTCGATGGCAAAATCTTGTACATTCGTATAGCCCAACTCCTCCAGGGTGGCGGCATACCTGTTGTGCTGTCGGCGGAAGCCATCCTGCCGGGAGATCACCTCCTGCAGGGCAGCACGCCCTTCCTCCCGATTGACCACCAGCAGATGCTCGGGATAGACGTAGTAGCCATTGCCCGCCAGAATGGCCAGGGCAATCAGAATGGCCAAGAACAGGGTCCCATGACTGTGCTGCTTTTCTTCGTCTGGCATCGTCAAGGTGATGCCGCTGTGCATGTTCATCGTCGCAGACTCCCTGGTTGGAAGGGGATACCGGCCTGACCGGGCTCCAGTCAATCAAACCATTTCTTTTTCTTGAAGATAAAATAACTGATTCCCATTACCATGAAGATCATGAGCAATTCCAGGGTGAAGCCGTAGGGGTGTTCGGTGCCGGCCTGGAATGGTATGCCCTCAATATTGGTACCCAATAGGCTGGTGATGGTGTTCAACGGCATGAGATAGGCGGTAAAGACAGCGACAATCTTCATGGTTTCGTTGAGTCGGGCGTTCTGGTTCTGGATAATCTCATCCTGTATCAGCACCGCCCGTTCACGAGTGGAGTCGAGATCATTGATCTGGTGGTGCAGTCGCCCCTCGGCCTCCCGGAGTATTTGCCGATTGGTTTCATTGATCCAGTTGCGGCGTTGCTGCAGCATGGAGAGGGCCTCATGTTGAGGAACCAGTTGGCGGCGCAGGAGGATCAGTCGGTGGCGCAAGGCCACCAGTTCCTGCTGCAGTTGGGCTCTGGGGTTCAACAGGAGAGCATCTTCCAGGTCATCCACATCCCGCCCCAGTTTAAGGACCAGAGGTTCCAAACGGGCCACGATCCGTTGTATCGCATAGGAGAGTATGTCATCCGGGCGGATGGGCCCTTCCCCGGGATGCAGGGTAACGCGAATATCCTCAAAACTGTGGGTGGGGGCAGAACGCAAGGCAATCAATCGGTTGGCATCGATCCAAATGCTGATGGTGGTCAACTCGTCGTCGTCGGCCTGCCGGAGCTGGTTCATCCCCAGCAAGGTCAAGAGGCTTCCCTGGCGGAAAGTCATGCACCGGGGGCGATTGTCTTTGGAAAGCAGGGTCTCCAGGGCCTCCTGGGGCAACCCGCTGGAACGACGCAGCCAGCGTTGGGTTTCACCGCCATCGGGACGCGCCACCAGCCAGAGAATCCCCTCGCCGGGTTTCCACTCGGTAATCTCCTGCCAACCGATCTCCCGTCCCCCGCCCAGACCATCCAGCAGGTAGGCATATACAGAACAGCGATTGTTGATCATGGCCTATGCTCCCAACACCAGTCCAGCAATGACAAAATAGAACAACACCCCCATGATATCCAGTGCGGGGGCCAGCAAACGCCCGGAGACATGGGTCGGCTTGATGGGCAATTTGTCCGAGATGATTGCCCACAACAGGGAGAAAATGGCGGCAAACACCATGCTGCACAGCAGGGACAACCCTACGACCATGGCCAAGCGACGCTCCTGGAAGAGCATCCAGGTGGCCATCCCGCCCACCAGGGCATGGATGCTGCCTTGCGTAAGGGCCACCGTCAACTCGGTGCCTGCCAGTCTTGCAAACTGCCGCAGGCGGCCTTGGCCGGCACCGACACCGGCCACCATGCTGGCGGTGGTGATGCCCACGCTGCCTGCCATGTTCATCACCAAAGGAATGAAAGCCGCCAGGGCAATCTGGCTGCCCAGGAGATCACGGAACAGCATGATCACGCCGCTGGCCAGCAAACCCCCGCCCAGGGCCGACAGCAGCCAGGGCAGACGGATGCGAACGGTTTGCAACCAGGAGTGATGCGCGATCTCTGGTTGGGATGCCGATAATTTGAGCAGATCCTCCGTCATCTCCTGTTCCATGGTGCTGATGACATCATCCACTGTCACCACCCCCACCAGAACCCCCATGTCGTCCACTACAGGAACCCCCAGCAGGCGATAATGTTTGACCATTTCCGCCACCTCGGTGCTGGGGGTGTTGGTCAACACCTTGATGGTGCGGGGATTCATGATTTCCGCCAGGGTCTTGCCTGGGTCATTCAATATCAATTGTCGCAGGGAACTGACCCCTACCAGATGCCGCCGGTCATCCAGTACGTATAGATAAAAAACCATCTCGATATAGGGCAAAGAGCGGACTGCGTCGATGGCGGCCCCCACCGTCGTATCCACCGACAAGGCAAAAAAATCTGGAGTCATCAACCCCCCGGCGGTATCGGCCTCATACTGGAGTAGATCCTCCACCTCCCGCATACTCTCCTCATCCAATCCTCCCATGAACCGTTTGGCCAGCCCACTGTCCAGACGGCCGATGATGTCGGCCCGATCATCCGGGGGCAACTCTTCCAGGATGGGCAGCAGTTTTTCCGGGGCAAACTCCTGCAGCAGGTGATTGCGCAACTCTGGGCCCATGTACTTGAGGGTGCTGGCCGCCAGGCGATGGGAAGGTATCAAAAAAAAGATCTTCGCCGCCTCTTCTTCCGTATACCTGTCCAGGATGCGGGCCAAGTCGGAGGGAAACATGCGTGACAATACCTTTTGCAAGGCGGTATAGGAGTGTTTACGGAACAGGCGACTGATGGTCTCTGCGTAGTCTGGCGGAACCATGGCACTGCCTTCCTGTGGAATAGGGAAATTCGACTGTATGGTTGTCATAAATAGCCTCCTCAGGGTACGAATCGAATATTAAAAGAATTTCAAATCACACCAATTATCTAATAATGCTGTTTTATTGGCATTGTTAGATCTTTAGTAATTTTTAAGAACAAAACCAACCTTTGGTCGCTGCGATGACACAAGAAACAGCCTCCCCGATGGCGAATCGCTCCCGATTTGCCAGGGGATACGCCAAGACACCGCCAATGTTCTGCCAGGACGGCAAACCATACGGCGAGGCCATGGCCCCTTTTTCCCGTCCACGACGGAGAAGGATTTTTCTATTGTGTCAAAAAACGTGCCGAGCTGTTTTTCCGCCAGTCAGCGGAAAAAGAAATCTTGCGGAGTGGGCAGGGCGAAGGGCAAGGCGGGAACTCAAGAAGTTTCTGCTGTCCAATCACACCGACTCACGGCGCGCAGACTGTACTGTGACTGTCCATTTATCCTCCCTGGTCGATTGATCCTGGCCGTGAGGATAGTCACCATGGCATAAAAGTCAACAATTTTTTTTGCAGCAGAAATTTTTTGATCACTGATCGGGCAACAGCGGATTTCCCGCCTGCCCCCTCTGTTGCATCAAACTGGTGAAAAACTTGCTGGGCTGTATCCTGGCAATCCCAAACGAAGCACGGCCAACCACCCGACGAAAGCCGAAGCGGTTTTTGCTTCGGCCTTTTCGGCATGCGCCGCAGGCAATCCGGCGATTCTGGAAGGGCTTGTACCCGTCAAATCAGGTTGGTTGACCCATCAAATCGGCTGAATCACTGGAACACCCTCCGGCGTTTCTCGAATATTTCCAGCATTTTCCAATGCACAATGGGTATTTCCAGCAAATCTTCCATACTCACCCGATACAGGCTGGAGATCTGTTCTGTCCGAAACTGCCAGGAGCGGTCGGCCTGGAAAAAAAGTGATTCACCAAAAAATCCCCCCGCCTTGACCACTTCCACCACCATTTCCCGCGCATCGCATATCTGCACAGCCCCCTTCAGCACCAGCCACAACACCGGTTCCCTGGGAATCTCCAACAAGACACCGCCGGACACCTCCAACCGGTCCATCGCCCGGGCAATACCACCCAGCGAAGAAAAAGAGGTCTGCTCGCCAAACAGCCAGGTTTTGCGCAAGAAATCCATCTTGTCCAGAATCACTTCCACCTGCGCCAGGATGCCATTGTTTTCCAGAAAAGCGCGAAACAGGGTGTTGGAAAAACGCATGATGCTGCAGTGGGACAGGGCCCGATAGGTCCCCTCAAACACGGTCTGCTTGCCAAAAAACAGGTTGACCCCGATCAGAGAACCAAAAGAGAGCTGATTGTGCACGCCAAAGGTGGATTCCAGATAGGCCACCGTGCCGGACAAAACCATGTCGACGGCCTCCAACCCCTCGTTGGCACGGTGAATGATAGTGCCCACATTGAACTCCAGTACCGGCGAGTTCAGCAACATGCGGATCTGATCCGACTCGGCCTCCGGGAAAAACTCCCGCAGATACCGGAAAGCACGGGGATACAGATAGTCCTGATACCCCGGAATCAAGACATCCATGGCCCCGAACGAGGTTTCGGAACCAATCTTCATCTCCACCAGGGTCAACGGGCGATCCGTATGTGACAGGATCAGCCGTCCCGACCGGTCATCACGAAAATCCTCGGCCCGGCCATGAATCAGGCCACCGTCAATGTCCAGTTTCTTGATGTCGGCAGGATACAGATAATCCTGTTTGACCCGATTGACAAAATCGACGGAGAGATCATGGGGACCCCCGCCGGCCATGCCATCCAGCACCCGGAATGAGGCGATATCCGCCCAATGGGCATAGCTCTTGTAACCGTCGACATCCATGGTCCGAAACAACAGAATATTGGTCTCCGTCGGATGGGGCGAATAGATCGGCATCACCTCCAACCCGTCAATCAGGTTCCACTCATTGAACATCATGTCGCAAATTTCAAAGAATTGACCAAATTTTTCCTCGTCCAGCGACATCAGGGCGGCAAACTTTTTGACCACAGCGGCCCGGACCAGGGGGGTTGCAAAATATTTCAACCGCCGACCGGAATGGATCAGGGCAGGCAGGCCGGCAAAGTGGTCGTCATGACCGTGGGTGTGAAAAATACCCTCCACCTCTCCGATATTGATGCCCAGCGCGTTCAGGGTATAAAACACCCCGGGTGCTGCATCGATCAGATAGATGCGACCCTGCAGCATGATGATGCTCGCCATGCTGGGTCGGGAGGGGTCCCATCCATCCCCTTCGCCCCGGTGCAGAACGGCAAAATAGGGCTGCCGGATACGATGATAGCCCAATGCATAGGGAGGCTGGTATGGCACATTGGCAGGCAGGTTCAGGTCCACATCCACCGTGCGTCCCTGAAAGGCAAAACGATAACGATTAAAACCAATACGCCAGACGGTCACGCCGTGGCGAATCAATTGGGGTTCCTCGCCAACCTCCAGGGTGTCAATCAGTTGCGAGGGGTGGCGAATGGCACCGAAGGCAAATTTCAGCTTGACCCGCATCATCGTCTCGGCCAGCTCCTCGTCGACTCCGCAGGCCAGGATCTCCTCCCGGGAGACCAGGCCGTAATTGCCGCGGTGGATGTAGGCCATCTGCGCCCGTACCTGCGCTGCAGAACCGAGCAGCAGAGGCTTGAGGCCGGTGTTGCTGGGATGACCGGGCAGGATCATGCCCTGGCGATACAACATTTGCAGGACGGGAAATTCGGTCAAATTGGCAAACCCGCCATTCTGCACCAGCAGATCCGACAGCAGGATGGCATTGGGGCCCGTCTCGCAGGTCACCCCGTCCCGGGTCACCGTCTGGATCAGGCCGCGCAGCACCAGATGTTTGACCACCTCGGCGGGTGCACCACAGAGAATATAGAGTCCCGCCTCGGGAATCTGCAGCCAAACCACGCCCGGCGTCACCTGTATGGCGAGCAGATTGCCCAGCGACTCCCGCAGCACCGCGTTCTCCCGCTCCAGGAGCTCTACACGGTCGGTCAGGGCAGAGGTCTGCCGCTGCCGTTCTTCCTCTCCATGGTGGTCATCCCGGCCTCCCCTGTCTTTTTTCACCCTTATGCTCCGTGGCGTCGTATCTCAAACCAGTTGTCCGCAACACTGCTTGTATTTCTTGCCACTGCCGCAGGGACAGGGGGCATTCCGGCCAATTTTTTCCCCATCCCGTCGATAAGGGGTCTTGTTCTCCGTCTCCGGACTGCCTTCTGCCGCTTCATCCTCCCAGGCGTCATAACCAGGATGCTGCAGGGACAATCGCTGGTCACGCACCGCCGCCCGTTCGGCCTCCAATTGCTCCACCTCCTCCTGACGGGAGACCTCCACCCGGCACAACACCTCAACCACCTCCTCTTTGATGCGTCCCAGCAACCCGTCAAACAGTTCAAAAGCCTCGCGTTTGTATTCGTTGAGAGGGTCCTTCTGGGCATAGCCCCGCAAATGGATGCCCTCCTTCAGATGATCCATGTTCAACAGATGGTCCTTCCACAACGCGTCCAGCACCTGCAGCAGGATGGTCTTCTCCAGATAGCGCATCAACGGTGCCCCGATACGCGCCTCCCGCTCCCGGGTATGGGCCTGTACGGCCTCCCGCACCCGTTCCTTGACCTCCAGGACCGTCACGCCATCCTCGGCGCGCCAGGCATCAATGGGCAACGGCTGAATGCCAAACTGTCGCACCAGACTCGCCATCAGCAATTCCGTATGCCAATCCTCCGGCAGGGCCGTCTCCGGGATGGCCGCCGCCACCAGGGTCTCCAGCAACTCCTCGCGAATCCCCTCGATAAAGTCGGCCAGATCCGCGCTCTGCATGATTTCCAGGCGCTGCTCGTAGATGACCTTGCGCTGCTCATTCATGACATCGTCATACTTGAGCAGGTTTTTGCGAATATCAAAATTGCGGCCTTCCACCTTCTTCTGCGCCGACTCGATGGCACGGTTGATCCAGGGGTGAATGATCGCCTCCCCCTCCTGCAAGCCCAGTTTTTGCAGCATGCCATCCATGCGCTCGGAACCAAAAATGCGCATCAGGTCATCCTGCAAAGACAGATAAAAACGGCTGGAACCCGGGTCCCCCTGCCGACCGGACCGGCCACGCAACTGGTTGTCAATCCGGCGTGCCTCATGCCGTTCGCTGCTGACAATGTGCAACCCGCCCAGACGGATCACCTCCTCCTTTTCGGCCGCACATTCGGCGCGAATGGCCGCCGCCAGACGCTCCCGCTCGTCGGGGGCCAGATCGTCGGCCAACTCCCGCAGGATGCGCATGTCCGGATTCCCCCCCAGTTGAATGTCGGTCCCGCGTCCGGCCATGTTGGTGGCAATGGTCACGGCAGCTTTGCGCCCTGCCTGGGCCACGATCTCTGCCTCCTGCTCATGGTATTTGGCATTCAGAACCGTGTGGGGAATTTTTTCCTTGCGCAACCGCCGCGCCAGCTCCTCGGATTTCTCAATGGAAATGGTCCCCACCAGCACCGGTTGACCGTTCTGATGACACTCCCGAACCTCTTCGGTAATGGCCGCCAGCTTTTCCTCGTGGGTCCGGAAGACCACATCATCGTGGTCCACCCGAACCATGGGCCGATGGGTAGGCAGGATGATCACCTCCAGATGGTAAATGGACTCAAATTCAGAGGCCTCCGTATCGGCAGTGCCCGTCATGCCCGCCAGTTTGTTGTACAGGCGAAACAGATTCTGAAAGGTGATCGAGGCCAGGGTCTGCGATTCGTTCTGGATCACCACCTGCTCCTTGGCCTCCAGGGCCTGGTGCAAACCATCCGAATAGCGCCTCCCCGGCATCATGCGACCGGTAAATTCGTCAATGATGACCACATCGCCATCCTTGACGATATAATCCCGGTCCTTCTCAAACAGGGCATGGGCACGCAGGGCCTGGTTGACGTGATGGACCATCTCCACGTTGGCAATATCGTAGAGGTTGCCGCTCCTGAGAATGCCTTTTTCAGTCAACAGACTCTCGATCAGTTCACTCCCCTCCTCGGTAAAAACCACGGTCCGCGTCTTTTCATCCACCGTGAAATGGCGTTCCCTCTGCAAGTGGGGAATCAGTCGATCCACCCGGTAATATTTGTCGGTGTTGTCTTCCGTGGGCCCGGAAATGATGAGCGGCGTGCGGGCTTCGTCGATCAGAATGGAATCCACCTCGTCGACGATGGCATAATGGAGGGGGCGCTGTACCAGCTCCTCCACGGTAAACTTCATATTGTCCCGCAAAAAATCAAAGCCGAATTCGTTGTTGGTCCCGTAGGTGATATCGGCATGGTAGGCGCGCCGTCGCTCCTCGTCATCCAGACCGTGGATGATGACCCCCACCTCCATGCCCAGAAAACGATAAATCTTGCCCATCCAGGCCGCGTCGCGCTGGGCCAGATAATCGTTGACGGTCACCAGATGCACCCCCTTGCCGGTCAAGGCGTTGAGGTACAAAGGCAGCGTGGCCACCAGGGTCTTCCCTTCCCCCGTCCGCATCTCGGCAATCTTGCCCTGGTGCAACACCAGCCCGCCCAGCAACTGCGTATCAAAGTGGCGCATGCCCAGCACCCGCTTGCTGGTCTCCCGCACCACGGCAAAGGCTTCGGGGATCAACAGATCCAAAGTCTCCCCATCCCCGATGCGTCGTTTGAAAATATCCGTTTTGCCGCGCAGTTCGGCGTCACTCAACGCCCCCAACTCGGCTTCCATGGCATTGATCTGCTGGATCACGCCGTGCAGTTTCCGCAGATACCGGTCATTCCGGGACCCAAAAATTTTGCGGGCTATTGAACTGAACATGAATAAGGTTCCTTGCAACCGTTGGAGTCGAACGCTCCTTTGTACCAGAATTTTTTCGTTACTGCAAAGCAGAGGATACAGCAGGCCGGGCAATTGCGGCGCGGACAGGACAGGCGGTCGGCGCAACCGGACAGCGCGACAGACAACCAAACAGGGCGGTCAACGGGAAATCTCTTGACATCCTGGCCGGTATTGAGGAATCTCATGTGGTCCGGCAGATCGGCAGCAATGGTGCCAGGACGATCCAGTTGTTGCGTGGCAACCCTTGAGTGCAGCAATCGAGCTTGACGACATGGCAGAAGACGACGGTCAGCCCAAACCGGCCCCACCGCCCGGGACCAAGAAGAAAAAATGTCCGACATGCAAAAAAGGCACCCCGCTCTGGTTCATCTCCTGGGCAGACATGGTGACCCTGTTGTTGTGCCTGTTCGTCATCATCGTTGCCTATTCCAGTCAGGACAAAGGCAAATTCCAGACCGTCGCCGGCTCCATGAAAGAGGCCTTTGGCGGCAACAGCCCGAACCGCAGCATGCGCCCCGTCCCCAGAGGGTATCATGTCATCGGCATGACCTTTCAACGCCATATCCAGTTGGCCAACCTCGCCGAAGAGGTCCAGGTCGTCCTCTCCCCGCTGCTCAACAACGGGCAGGCCAACGCCTTCGAGGACCCCGCCGGCGTCGTCTTCCAGATCGACCGGGATGTCATCTTCCAGGAGGGCACCACCACCCCCAATGCCGCCACCCAGCTCATGCTGGCCGATGTGGCTGCCGTGGTCCGCAATATACCCAACACCCTGGAAATTCGCTCCGCACCGGCTGGCGTCTACGGCAAACCGTTTGACTGGAACACCGGCAAGCAGGAGGCCGCCGCCATCGCCCACCTCTTCAAACAACAGGGCGACATCCCCAACAGCCGCATCCAGGTCACCAGCCTGGCAGCCATCGCAACAGACAAGGATGGCCTCCTCAAACGGCAAGCCAAAGACAAGATAGAAATCCGGGTCGTGGCAATGGCCAACCCGGCCAATTGATCCCTTGCGATATCCGGGCGAGTGGCAGATTGCCTGCGGCGCATGCTGAGGACGCCGAAGCAAAAAACGGCTGCGGCTGCTTTTTAAAGTCAACAGCAATCGTGCAGGCCTCGTCTTGTCCGGCAGACCATGACGAGTGGCAGGTTGCCTGCGGCGCATACCGAGGGCACCGCAGCAAAAAACGGCTGCGGCTACTTTAAAGTCAACAGCAAAGTCCCAGGGCGCTGCCCTGGACCCGCCAGGGGGGTGACCCCCCTGGACCCACAATCCTGGCAGGGTTTTCCGGCGCCATGACACAAAAAAACCCATCCTCGC
>JAMOAX010000182.1:0-4484 GCA_039908555.1 Magnetococcus sp. DMHC-8 | reverse complement strand
AGCATGCCCAGACCGTTGAGGGTGGCCAGACCCTGCCGGCGGGCTGCCTGCAGCAGTGGGGTTTCCCTCGGGGTGTAGACGATGTCATACACCAGGGCGGCGGCTGGCAGACGGTCCATCCGGATCGTCTGGATCTCCTCGCCCTCCAGGCCCAGGAGGGTGGTATTGACCAGCAGGCCGGCGGTGGCCAGGGGCAGGCTGTCCGCCGCCAGAGGAGAGACCGCCAGTCGGGCATCGGGGTAACAGGGGCCGAGATCGGCCGCCAGTTGTTCGGCGCGGGCCAGGGTGCGGTTGGCCACCGTGATCCGCCGGGCGCCCGCTTCCAGCAGGCCGACCACCACCCCCCGCGCTGCGCCACCCGCACCCAGCACCAGCACCTCGATATGGCCCAGGTCGAGGGGGGAGGTTTCTGCCAGGGCATCGATAAAACCGTGGGCGTCGGTATTGTAGCCGTGCAGGGTGCCATCCTCATGAATTTTGACCGTATTGACCGCGCCGATCCGCTGTGCCAGGGGGTCCAGGCGATCCATGAGGGGCAGGAGGGCCTCCTTGTGGGGGACGGTGGCATTGAAACCCACCAGGCCGATGGCCACCAACCCGCGCACCGCCTCTGCCAGTCGGTCGGGATGCACGTGGAAAGCCAGATAGCGCATATTCAGCCCCAGCCAGGCCAGGGCCGGGTTGTGGATGGCCGGGGAAAGGGTGTGGGCAACCGGATGGCCGATGACGCCCAGCAGGCGGGTTTGCCCGTCGGGAAGGCGGGTAAACGGATTGTCGAAGGCGATATGGTTCACCCGTACGTTCTCCTGCCATTGTTGTGCAAGCGGTATTGAACAGGGACGGCCGCCCGGTGCCGGTGCGGCAGCGTCCTCTGCCGGCCCTGCACCCTTCCAGCCGTCATCAGTGTAGCACCCTTTGCGCTGTTTGCGAATCAAAATTCGACCGGGTTTTCCCCGTCTGTCGGGGTCGGGATCGGGTCCGTGCCGGCAGCGCCCCGGTCCGGGTTGGCACAGGAGGCCAGTTTGCATTAAAGCCTTGCCTTTTGGCGCGCCAGTCGGCACGATAGACGGGGTTCGGGGGCGCCGGGTGCGGTTGATCTCCCCGGGACCGGTCGGTCGTCCGCGGGCAAGAGTGCGGCGCACCGTGCGCAGGGTCCGCAATCATCTTTCAATCCACTAAGGAGGGGATGACCGCTCCGGTCGCCCTTGTGTACGCCTTGACCAGTCAACCGACTCCTGAACAGTCCGGCATGTCGCCCTTCTTGTCGTCGCTGCGTTGTTTTTTCCTGGTCTGCCAGCATCACGGGATCGAGGTGACACCGGAACGGTTTCTGGGGGCCAAGGAGGATGACATTACCGGTTCCGTGCTGCGCCTGATGGGCGAAGTGGGACTGAAGGGCAAGCTGCTCAGAAACCGCAAGTGGCAGGACGTGTCCAGTCTGGGCACCGCCTATCCCGTGATGGTGGAATACAAAACGGGTCACTGGGTCATTGTGGCCAGCACGGTGACAACCGCCGACGACACAGAAAACGTGGCCGTCATGGACCCGAACGCCGAACCCTCCGGTTTGGCCCTGATTTCGCGCCAGCAGTTCGAGTCAAAGTGGAACGGCTCCATCCTGCTCATCAGACGCGAGTATGATGCGGGGGTGGGTCCCAACACCTTCGATCTGCGGTGGTTTCTGCCGGAAATCATGAGAAATTCAAAATATTTCCGTGATATCATCGTGGCGGCCACCATGGTGAACCTGCTCAGTTTTGTCATGCCGCTGGCCTTTCAGATCATGCTGGACAAGGTGGTGCCCCACCAGAGCCAGCAGACCCTGTTCACCCTGACCGTCATCCTGGTGATCGCCACGGTTTTTGACTCCCTGTTCACGTATGTGCAGCAGATGTTGATGATCCACGCCACCAACAAGATTGATGCCCAGTTGCTGGTGCGCACCTTTGAGCAGTTGCTGCGGTTGCCCATGCCCTTTTTCGAGAGCATGCCGACCGGTGTGCTGATCCGGCACATGCAGCAGACCGAAGGGATTCGCGGTTTCCTGACGGGCGGCCTGTTCGGCACCATGCTGCAGGCCTCTTCCCTGCCCCTGCTGCTGGTCGGATTGACCATGTACAGCGGCATCTTGACTGCCGTGGTGCTGGGGTTCACGCTGTGCATTGCGGCCATCATTGCCATCATGATCCCCGCTTTCAAGAAACGGCTGGAGTTGCTGTACAACGCCGAGGGGGCCCGGCAGGCCGATCTGGTGGAGACGGTGCACGGCATGCGGGCGGTCAAGTCCCTGGCGCTGGAACCGTTGCGCAAGGCGGCCTGGGATCGCATGGTGGCCAACAGCATCATTCAGCGGACCTCGGTGGGGCAGTTCGGTGCGATCGTCGGGGCGTTGACCCATCTGTTGCAGGGCGGCATGGGTCTGACCGTGCTCAGTCTGGGCATCTATCTGGTTTTTTCCGGCGAAATGAGCATTGGTGCCCTGGTGGCGTTCAACATGCTCTCCCAGCGGGTCAGTGGTCCGCTGGTGCAGATGGTGGCCCTGATCAACCAGTATCAGCAAACTGCCCTGTCCGTGCAGATGCTGGGTCATGTCATGAACCATCCGCCGGAGCGGGACCCCAACCAGCGCGGCATTCGCCCGGTCATTACCGGGCAGATCGAATTTCAGGATGTGACCTTTCGCTACGACAAGAATGCAACCCCGGCGTTGCGCAATGTCTCCTTCCGGGTGGAGGAGGGGCAGGTGATCGGGGTGGTGGGTCGCTCCGGTTCGGGCAAGACCACCATTACCCGCCTCATCCAGAGCATCCATGCCACCCAGGAGGGGATGATTTTGCTGGATGGCAACGACATCCGTCACTTTGAGCTGCCGCACCTGCGTCGTTCCATTGGGGTGGTGCTGCAGGACAATATTTTGTTTCGCGGTACAGTGCGGGACAACATTGCCGCTGCCAAGCCCGATGCCTCGCTGGCCGAGGTGATCGAGGCGGCCAGGCTGGCCGGGGCGGACGAGTTTATCGACCGGCTTTCCCACTCCTACGAGACATCCGTGGAAGAGGGGGCCACCAATTTTTCGGGTGGACAGCGGCAACGGCTTGCCATCGCCCGGGCCCTGCTCCTGAGTCCGCGTCTGTTGATTTTTGACGAGGCGACCAGCGCCCTCGATCCGGAGAGTGAGGCGGTCATCCGGCGCAGTCTGAACAAGATTTCCGAGGGGCGCACCCTGATCATCGTCTCGCACCGTCTCTCTTCCTTGACCACCACGGACGCCATTCTGGTGCTGGACAAAGGCGAGGTGATGGATTTTGCGCCCCATGCGGTCCTGCTGGAGCGGTGTGAAGTGTATCGGCATCTCTGGGATCAACAGACCAGCTTTTGATATCCGAAGGACGATCGGCATGGTAAAGGCACTGGAGAAGGACAAGGAGCTGCAGGAACGGATTGCCCGGGCAGCGGATCTCATCGGGGCGGCGGATGCCCTGCTGATCACGGCGGGGGCCGGCATGGGGGTCGACTCCGGTTTGCCGGATTTTCGTGGCAATCATGGTTTCTGGCGGGCCTATCCGGCCATTCAGAAGATGAATCTGGCCTTCGAGGAGATGGCCAATCCGAAATGGTTCAGGCAGCATCCCCGGCTGGCCTGGGGATTTTATGGCCATCGACTCAATCTGTACCGGCGCACCCGACCCCATGCCGGTTTTGCCCGCCTGATGGAGATGGGGCGCAGCAAGTCGCAGGGTTTGTTTGTGGTGACTTCCAATGTCGACGGGCAGTTCCAGACGGCCGGGTTTGGCGAGGAGCAGGTGGAGGAGTGTCATGGCTCCATTCACCATCTGCAATGCACCCAGCCGTGCGGAGAGGGGATCTGGAGCGCGCAGGAGATCCACCTGGCCATCAATTCGGAATCCCTGCAGGCCATCGGTGCCTTGCCATCCTGTCGGCAGTGCGGGGCGTTGGCGCGTCCCAATATTTTGTTGTTCAACGACAAGAGCTGGGTGGAGAGCCGGACCAAGGGTCAGGAGGAGCGGTTGTGGCAGTGGCTGGAGGGGTTGATGGTGGCCGCGCAGCGTCTGGTCATTATCGAGATCGGTGCGGGCACTGCCGTGCCCACCATCCGGAATCGGTCGGAATTTTATGCCAAGTCGCACCATGCCACCCTGATCCGCATCAATCCCCGCGATCATCACACCCACAAGGCGCGGCACGTCTCCCTGCCCATGACGGGACAGACCGCCATCGAGGCCGTCTGGCAGGCCTGGCAAGACAAAAATTGATACCCGCTCGTCGCTTCGTCCGACAAAACGTCCGAATCCCATGGCGCTGCCCCATATGCGCCAACCAGACGGGATTTCAGAATATATTATTGATTTAAAACATAAAAATTTATATGGGGTCCAGGGGAGATTATCTCCCCTGGCGGGTCCAGGGCAGAGCCCTGGGACTTTGCTGTTGCCTTTTGGCGCGATTTTAAGAGAAGCGTGACG
>JAMOAX010000181.1:0-4511 GCA_039908555.1 Magnetococcus sp. DMHC-8 | reverse complement strand
CCCTGGATGGACATGACCTGTTACATTGTGACAACAGCCGTCTGGGCGACACCATTGCCTATCTGCCCCAGGTGGGTGCCCTGTTCCAGGGCACCATTCTGGAAAATCTGACCATGTTTCGCGATCAGCGCCGCGAGGCGGCGCTCAAGGCGGCCGCCATGCTTGGCCTGGATTATGTGGTGGCGCGGATGCCCATGGGTTTCGACACGGTGGTGGGCAAGGAATCCCAGGATTTTCTCTCCGGTGGGGTCAAGCAGCGCATCTCCATCGCCCGGGCCCTGGTGCCGGACCCGCCCGTGCTGCTCTTCGACGAGGCCAATGTGGCCATGGATGCCCAGGGGGATGCCCTGCTCAAAAAGGTGTTGCAGCAGCTGAAAGGCCGTTGCACCATCGTTCTGGTGAGCCACCGGCCGTCGCTCCTGGAGTTGGCCAACCGCGTCCTGGTGTTGAAGGGGGGCAAGCTGGTGGAGGGCCCGCCGCCGGCGGGACGACCGGGTGGTCAGGGGGGCGCACCGGTCCGTCCTCCTGTCGTCGCGCCGATAGCTGTCTCCCCGTCGGGCGGGGAGGCGGTGCTGGGCCAGGTGGCGCTGGTCAAGAAGGCCGTCAACCTGCGCACCGGCGCCTCCGCCGTGGCCGACAGCGAGGCAGAGGCCCTGCATGCCCTGCTGGATGGCGAGAAGGAGCAGGGCCGATGACCGGGGGGGGCAGCTCTTTTGACCGTCCAGCGATCCGCAAGTTGCCGGCCATCGTGGGCGGTTTCAAGGCGGAGAGCGATTTTGCTGCCTGTCTGCTGCCCCTGCTGGAGGCACTGGCCTGGAGCGGCAAGGATTTGAACGTCATTGAGGCCCTGCCCCACTTTGCCGACGATCTGGACTTGACCGGTCTGCGTAACGTGATGGCCAACCTGAACTATACCAGTCGGATACGGCGCATGGCCTTTCGGGCGCTGGACCCTCGTCTGCTGCCCTGTCTGTTTGTGCCCGATGCAGGGGCCTGCCTGGTGGTTCTGCGCCTGGCCGCGGGCAAGGCGGTGGTGTTCGATGGCGGTCGTTCCGAATATGTGGAGATGCCGACCGGGGACTGGTCGGGAACAGCCATCTTTTTTACCGAGCTGGAGGACCTGGAAATCCAGCAGACCGACCGGACCCATGACTGGTTCTGGGTGTTGGCGGCCCGTTTTCGTCCCGTGTTGTTTCAGGTGTTCGGTTTGACCCTGGCGATGCACATTCTGGCCTTTGCCTCGCCTTTTTTCATGATGGTGGTCTACGACAAGATTGCCTCGACCCGCTCCCAGGAGACCCTGCTGTTTTTTGTTGTGGGCACGCTGATTGTTCTGTTGGCCGATACGGCCTTGCGGGCCATCAAGACGTATGTGGTTTCGTTCAACAGCTCGCGGATCGGCAATATTATCGGCAATGAGGTGTTTCGGCGCATTCTTTTCTTGCCGCCGGCCTTCACCGAGCGGGCGGCCATCGGTTCCCAGGTCTCCCGGATCAAGGATTTTGAGGTGATCCGGGATTTTCTGGCCAGTTCGGCGGCGATGACCTTGCTGGAGTTGCCTTTTATTCTGATCACCCTGGTGGTCATCTATTTTCTGGGGGGCGGAGTGGCCGTGGTGCCGTTGGTCATGATGCTGTTGTTTTTTCTGACCGGCATCATCATCGAACCGCTGGTGGCCGAGGCCAATGCCGAAAGTTCCAAGGCAAGCACTCGGCGTCAGGAGTTTGTGATCGAGTCCCTGGGGCACATGCGAGCGGTCAAGTATACCGGTTCGGTGCAGACCTGGCAGGAACGGTATGAGGTGTTGACCTCCCGTGCGGTGATCCACGGTTTTCGTGCGGCCCAACTCTCCGCGCTGTCCCATACCCTCTCCCATGTGTTCATGATGGGGTCCGGGGTGGCCACCATGGCGGTCGGGGTCATTCTGGTGCTGGACAAGCAGTTGTCCATGGGGGGGCTGGTGGCCTGCATGATGCTGGTGTGGCGCGTGCTGGGGCCGCTGCGCAGCGGGTTCGACTCCCTGCCCCGGTTCGAGCAGGTGCGGCGCAACATTGTGCAGTTGAACAAGCTGATGGCCCTGGCGGACGAACGGAGCACCAAGGTGATGCAGGTGTCGCCGCGGAGTATGCGGGGTGCGGTCACCTTTGACCGGGTTTCCATGCGCTACAACCCCCAGGCGGACCCTTCCCTGCTGGGGGTGTCGCTGGAGATTCGGGCCGGCGAGGTGGTGGCGGTGGTGGGTCGCAACGGCGCGGGGCGCTCCACCTTTCTGAAGCTGCTGATGGGACTCTATCAGCCCCAGGCGGGCAAAATTCTCATTGATGGCCAGGATGTCCGGCAGATGAATCCCATGGAGCTGCGTCGTTCCCTGGGATATGTACCGCAAATTTGCCAGATGTTTTTCGGGACGATTGCCCAGAACCTGCGGCTGGCCTACCCGACCGCGACGGATGAGGACTTGCGGTGGGCTGCCGAACAGGTGGATTTTCTGGAGGATATTCTCGCCCTGCCGGATGGTTTTCGCACCCGGATCGGTGATTCCACCGTCGAGCAGTTGCCCACCTCGTTCCGGCAGCGTCTGAATCTGGCGCGGGCCTTCATCAAGCGGCCGAGCATCTACCTGCTGGATGAACCGGGCAACGGGCTGGATTTTGGCAATGATCAGATCCTGATGGATTCGATCCGCAAGATGAAGGGGCAGGCGACCGTGCTCATTTCCACCCATCGTCCCAGCCACATGCGATTGGCTGACAAGCTGTTGTGGCTGGAAGCGGGTCGGATCAAACGGTTTGGTCCGGCCAATGAACTGTTGAGTGAATTTATGAAGGATGATTCATGAGAGCGCCCGGGACACCTTTGCCGCGTGCGACTGCTCCCACGCCGTTGGGTGAGCAGCCCAGTCGTCGCAAGATTCGCTATCTGGCCCAGTCGGTGGCCCTGGAGGAGACGGGCAATCCGTTCCTGGCGCAGGTGGTGGTGGGGACCGTCAGTCTGATTGTGCTGCTGTTCGTGATCTGGGCGGCCCTGACCCATGTGGACGAGGTGGCCGTGGCCACGGGCAGCGTGCTCCCCACCGGCAAGGTGCAGGTGGTGCAGCATGCGGATGGCGGGGTGGTGGAGTCCATCCTGGTGCGGGAAGGGGATGTGGTGAGTGTGGGACAGTTGTTGATCCGCCTGGATGCCACCAGCCTGAAGACCGAGTGGCGGGAGTTGCGTCTGAAGGAGATGTCTTTGTCGTTGCAGGCGCAGCGCCTGTCGGCTTTTGCTGCCCATGAGCCGCTGGCATTGCCTGAGGTGGCGTCCGAATATGCCAGTCTGGTGCAGGACCAGCAGGCGGTCTACCAGGCCCAGGTGCTGGCCCGCGATGAAAAGAGCGATGCCCTGCAAAGCCTGATCCGGCAACGACAGGCGGACCTGCAGTTGCTGGACGAGCAGGAGAAGACCCTGGTCGCCAAACAGGCCCTGTCGCAGGAGAGTTTTGCATTGAAAAAACGGCTGACAGAGCGGGGTTTGAGTTCCAAGATGCGGTTTCTGGATGCCCAAACCGAGCTCAATCAGGTGCGGGGGGAATTGGCCCAGGTGGTTGCCAAGAAAAATCAGATGCGCAATGCCCTGGAGGAGAGCCGCATCAATCTCCGGGAGTTGCATGCCCAGCTCAGCCGGCAGGCCATGGTGGAAATGGGAGTTGCCCGTTCGGAGCTGATCCAGGTGCAGGAGGCGGTCAAGCGGGTGGCCAGTCGGGTGGAGAACACCGACATTACCGCCAAGGTGGCGGGTGTCGTGCAGAGCTTGAATATCAACTCCACCGGTGGGGTGATTGCTCCCCGGGCGGTCATATTGGAGATTGTGCCTCTGGGTCGGGAGCTGGTCGTCGAGGCGCGCATTACCGGTCGGGATATCGGGCATGTCAAGGTGGGACAGCCGGTGGCGCTCAAGTTTACGGCGTTCGATTTTGCGCGTTATGGCGGTCTCACCGGTCGTCTGCAACAGATTTCCCCCACGACGGTGCCCGACGAGAAGGGGGAACCCTACTACAAGGGCAGCATCGTGCTGGACAGCTTTCATGTAGGGCCGGACCCGACCTTGCGTCCCGTATTGCCCGGCATGATGGTACAGGCCAGTATTCAGACCGGTGATAAAACCATTCTGGAATATTTATTGAAACCGATTTATACCTCCGTGCGTCAGGCCCTGCAGGAGAGATAGAATAAAACCCGGCAGTACAGGTTGTGCGGGTATTGGCCGGGCCTGTCGACTTGCCATCGGGATGCATTGCGTTTATTGTGCACTGGGACTTGATCATCGTTTCGGCCACCTCTCTCTCTCCAGGCAACCATGCAGGGATTGCGGGTCCAGGGGGGTCACCCCCCTGGCGGGTCCAGGGCAGAGCCCTGGGATTTTGCTGTGGCTTTTCAAAAGAGGCGCAGCCGCTTTTTGCTGCGGCGTTTTCAGCATGGCCGCAGGCTGGCAGGCTTTGACACCCTGTTGGACGGAACAATGATCAGGGCCTT
>JAMOAX010000180.1:0-4528 GCA_039908555.1 Magnetococcus sp. DMHC-8 | reverse complement strand
TTGAGCCAGCTACGACGACTTCAAGGTGCTGCATAAACCGCCGTATACGGAACCGTATGTACGGTGGTGTGGGAGGACGGCGGGGGCGACCCCGCCTCCTACCCGATGATTTGCAGAGAAAGCCGGAGCCGGTTTTTGCTCCGGCGTCCTCGGCATGCGCCGCAGGCAATCTGGCAATTCTGGAACAGCTTGTACCTGTCACATCAGGTTGGTTGACCCTCTGGGGGCCTGACGCTTCCCGCCTGTCGGGGGGCCAGGGAAAAAGGCCGCCGTCCCGTGCGGGGTGGCGGCCAGGGGGTGTAAACAATCGTTCAACCATTTTGGAAAAGGAGTACCAATCATGCCGGATATTCCAGCTGAAAAGAGGCGGATGGCCACGTTGATCGGCAAGTTGATGATCGACAGCGACTTTCGCGAGCATTTCCACGACGACCCCGACAGCGCCGCCAAGGAGCTGCGGCTCAAACTGACCCCTGAGACCAAGAAGAAGTTGGTCCAGCTCAACACCGAGATGCTGGCCGGCAAGCTCGGTCAGGGCGGCGCCGCGCTTCACTGCGAAGTGGCCAGCAGCATCGGCTATGCCTGAGCGTGACCCGCAGAGTGCGGCATGACCAGGCAGCCCGCGCCTCGACCCGGATAAACCCGTGGACCAGACCGACCGCTTCATCGCACAGGCTGTCCGCGCCCAGCGTGGCAGGTTGCCGCGCTTCCGGCGCCGGGTGGGCATTCAGATCACCACGCGCTGTTCGGTGGGTTGCGGCCACTGTATCTGGGACTGCACGGGCCGAGGTCATGATATGCCGGGTGCGATGCTGTCGGACTGCCTTAGACAGTGGCGTGCCCTTGACGGAGCCGAGGAGGTTGGTATCACCGGCGGCGAACCGTTCAGCCGCCCCGCTTTGCTGGCGGCGGCGGTGACCGAGGCCGCTGCGTTGGGGCTCAAGGCCACTGTGGCGACCAGCGCCGTGTGGGCCACCACCCCGGTGGTGGCCCGGCGGCGGCTGGCCGCCTTGCCTGGTCTCGACCTGATCGCCATCAGCGTCGACCGCTTCCACTTGGCGCGGGTCGCACCCGCCGCCATCGCCAACGCGGTGCGTGCCGCCCGTGCGCTGGGCATCGGTGTTCGCCTGATGCTGGTGGTCAGCGATCCCGACCTGCGGCCCGACCTTGCCGGACTCGAGCCCTATCTGTTCGCCGACATTGCTCCCGAATGGGTGATCCTGGCCGGATTGCTCGACGCCGGTCGGGCGCGGGCCGCCACCCCGGCCCCGCCCGACGGCGCCGGCGCGGTGTGCGGTGGTCTTGACGTGCCGTTGGTCTCGACCGACGGCAGCGTTTCGGTGTGTTGCGCCTACAGCGCCAGAGGCCGGCGGCTGGCCCCTTTTTCTCGCCCCGGCTTGGCCGAGGCTCCCCTGGCCAAGTCGCTGGCCGAGGATGATGCCACCTACTGGATTATCCACGCCCTGCGCGCCGGCGGTCCCGATCTGCTGGTCCGCCTGGCAGGCGCGGCACAGCCGATCCGGCGCCAGGATGAGCCAATCTGCGCCTTCTGCGCCCGTTTCTTCTCGGATTCCGCATCGGTGGTGCGGGCGCGGGAGGCCATGGCCGAACAGGCTGTGCGCGAAGAGATCGCCAAGGTTTTGTGTACTACCCGTGGCGACGTCGAGCCGTTGGCCCGCTTCGTCGTCGAACTTAAACCGCACCCAGCTTGGGATACGTAGTATTGCGGGTCCAGGGGGATCATCCCCCTGGCGGGGTCCAGGGGCAGAGCCCCTGGCGGGGTTCGGGGCAAAGCCCCGTAAGGATTTTTCCCTGATTCTCCAGGGTCCTGGTGGGGACTTTGCCCCCACACCCCCACTGGGGGAGATAATCTCCCCCCAGACCCCCATGCGCACTAAAAACTGCACATCCCAGGATGGGTGCGGTATAAACCGCGCCCACTGCGGCGCCTGTCCACTCACGGCGCACCGGTCATGGCCGGGATGCGCACCTCGAATTCCGCCCCCTCCACCGTATTGCGCGCCGAAAGATGCCCCTTCATCTGCTGTTCGATAATGGTCTTGGCAATATACAAACCGATACCCGTGCCAAAACCCTCGGTTTTGGTGGTAAAATAGGGTTCAAAAATCTGGTCGGCAATCTTGTCGGGGATGCCGCCGCCATTGTCCCGCACCCGCAGCACCACCTCGGATGGCTCCCTCTGCGCCTCAACCTGAATCCTGCCATCCCCATGGAGACGATGGGTCAGTATGGCATCCCGGGCATTGCCGAGCAGGATCAGGACAACCTGCGCAAACTCATTCGACTGCCCCTCTGTCACCATTGTCTGGTTCTCCAGATGCACCTCGATGGTCAATTGTTGCTGGGTCATGCCGGCCTCCACCAGCGCGACCGCCTCTTGCACAGCCCGACGCAAGTCAAAATGTTGTCTGGACCGGCCAGGTCTGAGAAAATTGCGGAACAGATCAATGGTGCCCGACATCTGGTGCAACAGATCCTGTCCTCGCTTCAGATTGGTCAGCCACTCGTCCTGCTGCCATACCTCCTGCTCAGCCATGTCGGCCATGTTGACCAGCATCAGGTTCAAAACGGTCAACGGTTGGCGCCACTGGTGGGCAATATGCCCGATCATCTCCCCCATCGCCGCATGCCGCGACTGGTGCAACAACAGGGCATCCTTGCGCCGACTGGCGGCCACCTCTTTCCGGATCTCTGCCTCCAGACCCCGGTTCAGTTGTTCAATCTGCTGCTGCCGATCCTGCAACAACTTCAGCAGATGCGCCTGTTTGGTCACCTCCAGCCCATACAGGTTGGCATAACCCAGTGTCGGAAACGGCACGATATCCAGGGAAAACAGATGTTCGCCCAGCAGTGCCTCACACCGACCCTGGGCACCTTCCTGCAGGGCTTTCAGGATCGGTGCCAGCTCGGGTGGATTGAGGAACTGCCCCGGTCCGCTGTCCCACACCCTCAGCAACTCCCTGCCGACCGTATTGGCAAAAATCACCGCCCCGTCCTGGCGGATGCGCAGGACAGGATTGGGGTTTTCATTGGGAAAACGGGCCATCTCTTCCAGACGCTGTTCGGCCAGGTGCTGCGCGGTCCGCTCGGTCAGGATCACCACCACCTCCCCGGATGGCAGGCGATAGACGAACCGTTCCAGCCACAACCAGTCACTGTCAACTTGACAGGGCCTGATCGGACAGGTGCGGGCTGTCCCATCCCGGAAGGTGGCAGCTACCGCCTCCGGCAGATCATGATCCGTTGCGGCGGGCCACAATTCGGTGACCGAACGGGTCGACAACAGCGCCCGGGAGAGACCGAGCAACCGTTCAGCGGCCCGGTTGCTGTCCTGACAGACAAAATTCTCCCCGTCATCCGGGGTCTGGAAGAGCAGCACGCCGCTCTCCATGGACTCGAACAGATGCCGGTAGCGGGATTCGCTGACCTGCAAGGCCTGCCGGGCAAGCTGCCAGTCGGTCACGTCCCGGGAGGTCACCACCAGACCGGTCACCTGCCCGCCAGGGTCCCGGTACGGATGATACCAGACATCCATGTAACGCTGTCCCAGAGTGGAAAAGTGAAACCACGACTGGTAATGGATCGTCGTGCCGGCCAGGCAACGGTCCAGCCGATCCCTGACCCCGGCAAACACCTCTTCCCCCAGCAACTCTGCCACCGAATGACCTTCGATGGCATCTCGCTGGCGGCCATGGGCAGCGAGATAGGCCTCGTTGACCGCCCGATAGACATACCGGGTGTCCAACAGGGCAAGATGATCGTTGGAGACGGAGACAATGCAGGCATACTGATGCAGCGCCTGCCGCCGCTCTTCCAGCAGTTGATAGGCACGGAGCAGATCCTGGGTCTGCTCCCGCACCAGTTTGTCCAACCGGTAGCGATGTTCCCGCAACTCCTGTTCCTCCCGGCGTTGACGGGTGATATCCCGGGCAGCGTGCAAGTAGCCCAGAGGCTCTCCCTGCCGGTTGACAATCGGCGTGATGCGGGAGGAGATGACGCAATCCTGGTCAGGCAGATGGCGGATCTCCTCATAGTGGGATTCACCCTGCTGTTGCATCTGGCTGAGCACCGCCCGCCACCGTTCTGGCGCTATATGGACAGGGATGGTCGGCACCTGATCGGGCTCAACCACAGGGCCATACACTCTTTCCGCCGCCTGATTGAGAAAAGTGACCCGCCCATCCAGGGCAATGGCCAGCAGCGCCAGATCCAGTGCAAAACGCAGAATGGAGTCCAGATAGCCGGTTTTTTCTGCCACCAACTGGTCCAGACGACGCTGCTGCTCCAGGTTGAACCAGCGCAGGGATTGGGAGATCCAGCCGGTGGTAAACACCACCACCCCGGTACGCCACACCTCCACCGGCCAGCCGGTTTGCTGCCGGAACCAGTTGCCATTCAGCCAGTTGGCCACCGGCAGGTCGGCGACCGGTCCGAACCAGATCAGCAGAAAAAGGCAAAAAAATCCCCCACCGGCCAAAGTGACCGCACTGGCTTTGCTGCGCCCCCA
>JAMOAX010000035.1:0-22000 GCA_039908555.1 Magnetococcus sp. DMHC-8 | reverse complement strand
TGTGCGCCCGCGTGCCCATGGAGACCACCATGGAACTGTTGCGCCGCTGCGGCAACGCCCCGGACTGTGCCACGCCCAACGGCGTCCGCTTTTTTTGCGCAACCGTGCAGGACGAATTGACCCTGGACTGCAGCATGAGCCTGTTGCCGTGGCACCGGTCGGAACAGACCCATTTTATCATCACCCTGGAAGAAGCCACCCGCCGCATGGCGGCGTTGCGGCGCAGCGACCTGCTCATCCACCATGCCATGGAATCACTGCGCACGCCACTGGCCAGCATGCGGGCCGCTGCCGAAACCGTGTTGCACCATGCCGACATGGAGACCGACTTCCTGACCCGCTTCATCCAGGTGATCCACGACGAAGGAGAACAACTCTCCCGGCGACTGGATGCCATGTTCGCCGAAGCCAACAGCCTGGCGGCTGAACATTGGATTCAGACGGATGTGCTGACCTCGGACCTGCTGGCCGGCCTGGCACGACGGTTGGGCAGACAACAAGGGCCGCTGTTGCACGAACTCGGGACACCCCTGTGGGTTCGGGCCGATGCACCGGCCCTGCTGGCCGCCCTGACAACCCTGCTGCTGGGCATCCAGGCCCACACCCGGACGACCACCATCGAGGCGGAGGCCATGATGGGCGATCACCACATTTATCTCGATTTTGTCTGGTCCGGATTGCCATTGCCCGCCACGGCGGTGGAGTCCTGGCGCACGGTGGTACTGGACGACGGCGGCGGCACGCTGCTCCGTCTGGAAGAGGTGCTGGCACGGCACGGCTGCGAAATCTGGAGTCAACCCCATCGACGGCCAGGCCATGCCATGCTGCGGGTGCCCGTGACCCCCTCTCCCAGACAATGGCAATTGCCCGTGCAGGAGATTCCGGAACGTCCTGAATTTTACGATTTTTCCCTGATGGAATCGTTTGCGACACTGGGACGCCTGGTGGGACACCCCCTCGCCAGTCTGCACTATGTGGTGTTTGATACCGAAACCACCGGTCTGCATCCCTCCCGGGGAGACGAAATCATTGCCATGGCCGGTGTGCGGATCGTCAACGGTCGTCTGTTGAGCGGCGAAACCTTTGAACGCCTGGTCAATCCCCGCCGGCCCATCCCTCTCGACTCCACCCGCATCCACGGCATCACCGATCAGGATGTCGCCGGACAGCCGGCCATCGAGGAGATCCTGCCACAATTCAAAGCCTTTGTGGGCGATGCGGTCCTGGTGGCCCACAATGCCGCCTTCGACATGCGTTTTTTGCAACTCCTGGAGACCCGGTGCGGGGTGCACTTTGACAATCCGGTCCTGGATACCCTGCTGCTGTCGGTCTATCTGCACGAAGAGATGACAGATCATACCCTGGATGCCATCGCCCAGCGCCTGGGCGTGACGATCCACGGACGCCACACGGCCATGGGCGATACGCTGGTGACCGCAGAGGTGTTTTTAAAATTGCTGGATTTATTGAAAGCCAAGTCCATTTCCACCCTGGGTCTGGCCATGCAGGCATCGGAAAGCATGGTACAGATCCGCCGCCAGCAGACACGGGCCAACTACTAGCCATGTCCCAGATCAAACGCCGCAAGGAACGCCTGCTGGCCCTGGCCGTCCTGGGGGGGCTGGCCTTGAATTTTCCCCTGCTTTCTCTGTTCAGTCGGGATGAACTGGTATTTGGCATACCGGTATTGTTTTTCTACCTGTTCTGCTTCTGGTCGCTGTTTGTCCTGCTGATCGCCCTGGTCGTGCGGCACAGGCCGGCGGAGAGGAGTTGACATGTCCTGGCAATGGTTGGTGCCAACGGTCTCCATCGCCTATCTGGGTTTGTTGTTTGCCGTGGCCTACTACGCAGACCGGCGAGCGGGCCAGGGACGCTCCCTGGTCAACAATCCGACCATCTACACCCTCTCCATCGCGGTCTATTGCACCTCTTGGACCTATTACGGCAGCGTCGGGCGGGCGGCGGAAAATGGCGTCGGCTTTTTGCCCATCTTTCTGGGGCCCACCCTGATGGCCGCCCTCTGGTGGTCGCTGCTGGGCAAGATTATCGCCATCGCCAAAAGCAATCATATTACTTCCATTGCCGACTTTATCGCCTCCCGATACGGCAAATCACCTGCGCTGGGCGGCATGGTCACCCTGTTTGTGGTGGTCGGCATCATGCCGTACATTGCCCTGCAATTGAAGGCGGTGGCCGTCAGTCTGGATGTGCTCATCCACCATCTGGATGTCGGCGTGGCCGCAGGCGTGACCGCCCCGCTCCACTACGAGACCGCCCTGTATGTGGCCATGATCCTGGCCCTGTTTGCCATCCTGTTCGGCACCCGCCATCTGGATGCCAGCGAACGGCACGAGGGAATGGTCACCGCCATCGCCTTCGAATCCATCGTCAAACTGGGAGCCTTCCTGCTGGTCGGCCTGTTTGTCACCTACGGCCTGTTTGACGGCTTTGCCGACCTGTTCGGACAGGCACTGGCCGACCCCGGGCTGAAACGATTGATGACCTTCGAGGTGGTCTCTGGCGGCTACGCCTCCTGGTTTTCCATGACCTTTCTCGCCATGATGGCCGTCCTCTTTTTGCCCCGCCAATTTCAGGTGCTGGTGGTGGAAAATGTCAATGCCAATCATTTGCGTCAGGCTGCCTGGCTGTTTCCCCTCTACCTGTTGGCCTTCAATCTGTTCGTCCTGCCCATCGCCCTGGCGGGCCGTCTGCTCTTTGCCCACCACGGTATGGACCCGGACATCTTTGTACTGACCCTGCCCATCCATGGCCGACAGGACTGGCTGGCCTTGCTGGTCTATATCGGCGGTCTGTCGGCGGCCACCAGCATGGTGATCGTCGAGGCCATCGCCCTCTCCACCATGGTCAGCAACGACTGGATCATCCCGTTGCTGCTACGGTTTCGCGCCGCATTCCGCGATGATCTGTCCGGCGTCATCCTGACCATCCGCCGGGGCATCATCGTGGGACTGATGCTGCTGGGCTATCTCTATTTTCGCCTGATCGGCGAATCCCATACCCTGGTCAGCATAGGCATGGTCTCCTTTGCCGCCGTTGCCCAGTTTGTCCCCGCCATTCTGCTGGGCATCTACTGGCCCGGTGCCAGTCGCCGGGGCGCCATGGCCGGCCTGCTGGCCGGATTTCTGGTCTGGTCCCACACCCTGCTGCTGGCCTCCTTCGCCAAATCAGGCTGGATCGCCGCCAGTTTTCTGACCGAAGGACCCTGGGGCATCACCTGGCTGAAACCTCAGGCACTGTTCGGTCTCACTCTGTTCGATCCCATCACCCATTCGGTCTTCTGGAGCATGCTGGCCAATGTCGGCCTGTTGTTGACCATCTCCCTGTTTGATCGCCAAACAGCGGTCGAGCAGATTCAGGCCCTGAATTTTGTCAACGTCTTTGAAAAAGGCGCCAAGGGGGGAGATGAATATCTCTGGAGTGGTTTCGTGGCAGTGGGGGATCTCAAAAAAGTGCTCTCCCGCTTCGTTGGTCCTGAACAGGCGGACCTGGATTTTGCCCACTATCTCCGGCAACGCCATCTCAAACTGGACGACAACGCCCAGGCCCCCGCCCACCTGGTGGCCTTTGCCGAACGGCGCCTGACCGGTGCCATCGGTTCGGCCTCGGCACGGGTGATGATCTCCTCGGTGGTCAAGGGAGAGTCGCTGGACCTGCTCGGGGTGATGCGCATCCTGGATGAAACCAGTCAGGTGATCGAATACAGTCAGCGGCTGGAACTGAAATCACGACAACTGGAGGCAGCCACCCGACAGTTGCAGGAGGCCAACACGCGACTTCAGGAGTTGGACCGTCTGAAAGATGAATTCATCTCCACCGTCAGCCATGAACTGCGCACGCCCCTGACCGCCATCCGGGCCTTCTCGGAAATTCTCCGTGACAACGAAGAGATGGATGCCATGGAGCGCCACAAGTTTACCGAAATCATCATCAAGGAGGCCGAGCGGTTGACCCGCCTGGTCAATCAGGTGCTGGACCTGGCCAAAATGGAGTCCGGCAAGATGGAATGGCACGTGGCCGAGGTGGATCTGGCGCAAATCACCCGAGAAGCTGTTGATGCCACATGCCAGCTGTTTGACAACAAATCCATACAGTTGCGTAATGAGGTGCCCGAACATGCCCCCCGCCTGCAGGCGGACCGGGACAAGATCATCCAGGTGGTGATCAACCTGCTGTCCAATGCAGTCAAATTTTGTACCGCCCACACCGGCCTGGTCGTCATTCAACTCCTGGAAGACCCGGAGGGTGCGGGGTTGACCGTGACCGACAACGGCGTCGGTATTCCCAAAGATGATCTGGACAGAATTTTTGAAAAATTTCACCAGGTACAAAATGATGCGGCGGATCTGCCCCTGGGAACCGGCCTGGGACTGACCATTTGTCGACGTATTGTCGAATGTCACAACGGGCGCATCTGGGCGGAAAGCACCCTGGGTGAGAGAACATCATTTCATTTCATTCTCCCCTGCCCACCGGACAGTACGGACCCGTCGACCGAACCAGGCCCGACAGCACAGAATCGCCAGATTGCCTGCGGCGCATGTTGAAAAACGCCGCAGCAAAAAGCGGCTGCGGCTCCTTTGAAAAACCACAGCAAACAACAGGGTGTCAAAACCCACCCACCCACCTGCCTGCCTGCCTGCCTGCGGCGCATGTTGAAAAACGCCGCAGCAAAAAGCGGCTGCGGCTCCTTTGAAAAACAACGGCAACAGCAACAGCAACGGCCAAGTCCCAGGGCGCTGCCCTGGACCCGCCAGGGGGGTGACCCCCCTGGACCCGCAGCCATTTTTCAAAGCCTGTCAAATCAGCCTGGTTGAGCCACTACGGCATCTCTGTCCGACTGGCTGCCGCTGGCAGATCATACTTGTGACCATAGCCCCGGGGGGTCACCATCACCCCGGCCTGGACAAAGGTGCTGGCATTGCCGATCAGCACCGTGGTCTCCATGTCGATCTCCTGCTCGGTCATCCGGGCCAGATCGGTGAGCAGGGCCCGGGCATCGTTGCGAAAGGCCGCTGTCACCACGGCCACCGGCGTGGCTGGCAGCCGATGTGCCAGAAAAATGCGTTGGGCATCCAGGATTTGTGTGGTTCGCTTGCTGCTCTTCGGATTGTACAGAGCCGTCACAAAATCGGCACGGGCCGCCGCCTCCAGGCGGGCCTGGATCACCGGCCAGGGGGTCAACAGGTCCGACAGGGAGATGGCGCAAAAATCGTGGGTCAACGGCGCCCCCACCAGGGCGGCACAGGCATTGAGGGCACTCACCCCCGGAATCACCGCCACCGCCACCTCACCACCTGGTCGCCACCCGGCCGCCAGCAACAGCTCGTAGGCCGGGCCAGCCATGCCATAGACGCCCGCATCCCCCGAGGAGATCAGGACCGTTGTCCTGCCGCTCCGGGCCCATCGATATGCCTCGGTGCAACGCTCCAACTCCTGCCGCATGCCACTGCCCAACACGGTCTTGCCCACCAGCAAAGGCTCAATCAGACGCAGATAACTTTTGTACCCCACCACCACCTCTGCCGCACGGATGACCTGGGTGGCCCGTACAGTCAGATGCTCCAACGCCCCCGGACCGATGCCAACCAGGGATAATGTGCCTGTCATGACCGAGTGTGCTCCTGATGATCCATCGCTGATCCCCGGGCAATGGCCAGTGTGACATGTCGGCCATCACTGCCCCGATAACAGAGTTTGGGCAGCAGCAACGCCCCCTCCCCCCCCGAACCCGCCAGCAGGGCCGCCGCTTCGGCCACTGACGGGGTGCCCATGTGCCGCCGCACCGTCTCCGAGGGATGGGGCACCGCCACCCGGGCCAACTGTTCTGCCGGATAGAGCGTCAACGCCAGGTCGAATCGCTCCGCCAGTTGCAAAAGCCCCTCTTCATCCCCCTTGCGGTCAATCGTGGCCAGGGCCGTCACCTGATCCCATCCAAACGGGCAGCAGCGTCTGGCCTCGGTCAATGCCTCCACCAGCGCCGCCACCGGGGTGCCCCGGTCACAACCGATGCCGATGATCAGCGGCGGTCCGGCCACGGCGGGTGGACGATAGAGCACCAACCGGTCCGGCCATTGCCGTTCCCACTCGGCCAACCCGATGCGTCGGGTGATCCACAACAGGGCCTGATGGCGACCGGGATCGGCCTGGTCAATCGACGCCAGGGGCAGCACGTTGGACGGCAGATCCGGCATGCCGACCCGCCAGCGCCGACTGCCGCACTCCTGCACCCAGGCAACCGGCGCACCGTTCACCACACAGGCGGCAACCCGGGTCAGGACCGCCGGCGCGGCCCGTATCTGCCACCCCAGCTCTCGGCCCAACAGATCAACGGCCAGGGTGCCCAGGGCGTCCGAAGCAGTGGTGATGACCGGCAGGGCATGCAACCAGTGGGCGATGCGTCGGGCATGCTGGTTGGCGCCGCCCAAATGACCGGCCACCACCGGAATGACAAACCGGGCCGTCTCGTCCACGGCCAGCACGGCGGGGTCCGTCCGCTTGCTGCCCAGATGGGGCGCAATCAGGCGAACCACGGCTCCCAGGGCACAAAAAAAACAGACGGGATTGTGCTCTCGCAGCAGTCGCGCCACATGCTGACGCAACGGAGGAGCCAGCCGATGGGCCGTCTGCCCCGCCTCTGCCGTCCAAGGCGGCAACAGATACAGCACCGCCTCCGGCCAATGTCCGGCCAGGCGGGCCGCGTGCTGCGCGCCGTGCCGGGTCAGGGCCACCAGGGCAGGCCGGGACTGGGATGACGCGGGCATCATCCCGAACGGCCCAGGGCGGCCTCGCCGTCGTTGCAGTGGATGATCATCAGGGAAAGATAATGAACCTGGGTTCCTTTCAGGCTCCAGACATCCGCCACCACCCGCTCTTCGGGAGCACCGGCCCGTTCCACAAAACGGGCCTTGTCCAGCAGATTGCGGGCCTGCAGCAGCTCCAGCAGGGGATCGAGAACCGGTCGGACCTTGAGCAGCACCACGGTTTCAAAATCGGTCAGCAGGCCATCAATGCGCTCCATGCCCACGGTGGCCGGCACCAGGGCCAGGGTCTGGTCCCCGTCGCACAGGCTCTGACGGGTCAGGGCGGCCCCCGCCAGGGGGGATGGCACCCCGGGGATGATCTCCACCCGGACGGTCGGGTCCAGGACCTGCACGGTGCGCTGCAAATGGCCGAAGGTGGCAAAGAAAGAGGCATCCCCCTCCACCAGAAAGAGCACATCCATCCCCTGATTCAGCCGCTCAAGCACCTGCTCGGCCGCTGTCTGCCAGTGTCTGGCCAGCACCAACGGATCGCGGGTCATGGGAAAAGCCAGCGGCAGGGTATGGGGTGGCAGGGCCAGACCGGCCCTTTGCACAATGCTGATGGCATAGCCACCCCCCTCCTGGCGACTCTCCGGCCAGGCCCAACAGGGCACGCTCTCCAGCAACCGCCAGGCGGCGCGGGTAATCAGCCAGGGGTCGCCGGGACCGAGGGAGGCGGCAATCAGGCGTCCTTGAGGCGGTTGCATCGCGGGTATCTCCTTATCCGGCAGCGGGGGATGCCTCTCAACCGCCCGACCCGGCAGGATGCCAGGCGGTCAGGATCGACACCGGAGCAGCAGGCACCAACCGGTGCATCGCCAGGATCGGCTGGGCGTGGCTGACCTGCACCTGGGCAAGATGCCACGACCAGCCCAGCCCTTGCAAGGTGGCGGTAGCCAGGGCAAGGTTTTCCAGGGTCACCAGGGTGCATACCAGCCGACCACCGGGCCGCAACCGTTCCGCCGCCCAGTGCAGCAGTTCCGGCAGGGCGCCGTCCGAACCGCCGATGAAGAGGGCATCGGGATCGGGCCAGCCGGCGAGGTCACGGGGAGCGCGTCCGTTCCACAACTGGTGGTTGGTCACCGCCAGACGGGCCCGGTTGTGCTCGATGAGGCGGCAACGGTCGGGATCTTTTTCCACCGCATAAACCCAGCCGTGGGGTGCCAGACGGGCGGCCTCCAGCCCCACGGAGCCGGAACCGGCCCCGACATCCCAGACGATGCTGTCGGGACGCAAAGCCAGATTGGCCAGCACCAGCACCCGGATCTCCCGTTTGGTGAGCAGACCGGTCGTGCCCCCATCCGGCAGAAAACAGGCATCCGGCAATCCCAGCACCGGTGCGGGAGGAGCTACCGGCATCTCCTTGTTGCGCAGCAGGATGAGCAGGTTGGGATGGGCAAAGGTGCCCACGGCAACCTGGTCGGGGGTCAGATCAGTGCACAACCGCTCCTGATCGGTGGCCAACCGTTCGGCCACCACCAGACGATAATGTTCGCCCAACCCCAGTTGCAGCAGCATGCGGGCGATCCGCTCCGGTGAGTTGGCCGGGCTGGTGAGGACGGCCAGTTTGTCTGCGGTCGGCAGGAGCCGGTAGAGGAGATGCAGGGGATGATGGGGACCGGGGGCCGTGTGCCATTCGCCACCATCCCGGGCGGCGTGGACCGACAGCAGGCGGGCGTCGGTCCAGGGCAGACCCAGGCGGGCAAAGGCCCGTTGCGGGGTGGATGGCGCGGGCAGCACCTGGCAGGAACCGGCGGGCAGCTTGTGATGCAGATGGCCGGCCACACCGGAAAACAGGGGATCGCCGGTAGCCAGCAACACCACTCTCTTGTGCTGTCTGCGGGCCGTCTCGATCCACTCCGGCAGCATCTTGAGATGGCCGGAAGAGGATCGGCGTTCCGCCTGGGGATTGAACAGGGATTGAAACAATTCCAGAAAACGCGCCTCCCCCAGGATCAGGTCCGCCTCTGCCATGTGGCGACGTGCCAGCGGGGTCAGGGTATCCAGACCGGTGTCCAGGACACCGATAATCCAGCAGGGATTGGACATACTTTCCATCGATCATCTCCCACCGCCGATCAATTGACAGGTCAAGTTCCATGGGGTCCAGGGGAGATTATCTCCCCTGGCGGGTCCAGGGCAGCGCCCTGGGACTTTGCTGTTGCCGTTGACTTTAAAAAAAAGCCGCAGCCGCCTCTTGCTGCGGCTCTTTCAGCATGCGCCGCAGGCAATCTGGCGATTCTGAAGTGGCTTGTACCCGTCAGATCAGTTGCGCCACTACTCTTGTTTGGCCTGCCAACCGCCACCCAACGCCTTGTACAAGGCGATGCCACTGGTCAAGACCTGATGCTGGGCATCAATCACCTCGATCTCCATGGCCGCCAGTTGACGGGCCACCTCCAGGGGAACGGCAAAATCACTCATCCCCCGCTGGTAACGCACCATCGCCAACGCCAACGTGTGACGCTGGGCTGCCAGGGCACGGGACAGAAAAAGATGCCGATCCCTGGCCTCCTGCTGCCGCAAAGCCGCTGTTTCCACCTCCAGCACCGCATCCACTGCCGCCTTCTCCCAGGCCAGCACCTCCTGGGCTGCCTTGGCGCGGGCCGCATCCACCTGCGCCGTCAACAGGCCGCCATGGAAAAGGGGCACCTGCCACCGGGGACCGGCCGTGTAAACAAGACTGCCACCCGACAAGACATTGCCCGAGGCAATGGCCAGCGAACCCAGGGTGGCCGCCAGGGTCAAACGGGGCCACTCTTCCCCCTCGGCCACACCAATCCGGGCCTGGGCGGCATGCGCCCTGGCCTCGGCGGCCAACAGATCGGGACGACGATCCAATAGACCGGCCGGCAGGACCGCAGGCAGCGGCGGTACCACCACCGGCAACTCCCCCTCGTGAACCGGCACCGCCAGCAACGAATCCACCTGCCCGCCGGTCAGAATTCCCAGTCGCCGCAGACTCAACCCGACTGCCGCCTGCACCGGGGGCAGGCGGGCCTCGATTTGCAAAGCCTGGTCTTCGGCCCGGCGCCCGTCCAGCTCCGCACTCATGCCGGCCTGCACCCGGGCACGCACCATGACCAACAATTCACGACTCGCCGCCACCTGCCGCTGCAGGGCGGCCGCTTTGGCCTGGGCAGCACGCCAGTCGCAATAGGTGACCGCCACCTCGGCAGCCAAACTGATCTGCAGGGCAGCCCACAACTGCCGGGCGGCCAACAACTCTGCCTCGACCGCTTCCCGTTGACGACCAAGCCGCCCAAACAGATCCAGCTCCCAGCGGGCGTCAAACCCGACCTGGTACAGGGTCACCGGATTGGGCATGCCCAGCATGGGCACCCGGTTTTTTTCCGAGGCACGATCCCTCAGCACCGAGAGTTCCGCATCCAGGGCGGGTTGACCGTCGGCAGCGGCCACCCGGGTCAGGGCACGCGCCTCGGCAATGCGTGCCGCCGCCAGACGCACCTCCCGATTGTCGAGCAGGGCACGACGAATCCATTCCACCAACTGCTCGTCTCCCCACAAGCTCCAGAAATCCCCCTCCTCCGGGCCGGTCGTGCCGGCCGCCATGGCAGGCATGGGCAGACTCCACGACTCGGGAGATGACAGGGCAGGACGCTCCCACCCCTGGCCCACCAGGCTGCACCCGCCCAGCAGCATGGCCAACAGTACCCAACCCCGTTTCACGGTGCAGCCCCCGCAGGTTCAACCGCCTCGACAAAGACATCCATCTGCTGGCCGACATAGATGGGCAACGCCCGGCGTTCAAAAGCGAACAGCACCTGCAATACCCGGGTATCCACCCGTTCTGCCGAACTGCCGGTCAGGGAGCGCTTGGGAATGACGAACGGCTCCACCCGCACCCAGGCAAGCTCGGTGCGCAGGGCGGCATTGCCCCGCAAACTGGCCATGGCGCGGCTGCCGGGCTTGACGCGCCAGGCATCACTCTCGTCAATGTCCACCCGTACATGCAGCAGACTGGTCTCCCCCAGCACCACCGGCGGGACAGGATTGCCGGCCGTCGACACATACTCGCCAGGCCGTACATTGATCTGCAACACCTCGCCCGCCACCGACGCCCGCACGGTCAACCGCTCCCACTCCGTCTGCGCAGCGGCCAACTCGGCGCGAGCCTGGCGAATGGCTGCCTCTGCACTGACCACCCGGGCGCGGGCAACGCTGTCAGCGGTCTCCCGGCGCCGGACCTCCTCCCGGGAGACCGCCCGGTTGTCATCCAGCCCCTTGACCTGCTGCAACAAAAATTTGGTCTCCTGCGCGCTGGCCGCCGCCTCCGTCAACCGACTTTCCGCCACCTGCAGGGCGGCCTGACGCACACCGATCTCGGCCTGTATCTGGCGTGCATCCAACTGGAAAAGCACATCTCCCACCGTCACCCGCTGGCCGACCTGGACCGCAACCGTCGTCACGATGCCCGGCACACCACTGCCCACCGCCACATTGTGCGTGCTCGCCTCCACCAGTCCGGCACCGGCCACGGTATGGGCATAGGGAGAGGTGGCCGGCGTCGAAACCGGTGGCATGACCGGATGGCTTTCGTCACCAGCCATCACTGCGTACACCATGACCCCCAATCCCACGAAGGACAACAAGGGCAACAGGATGCGACCGACGGTTCCGGGGTGATGGCTCATGGCGCTGACACTCCGACCGGATGATCCGGTCTGCTGTGGGGATGATTGTCGACCATATCGATGATGTGACCATCGTCGATATGGGCAATACGATCCGCGAAAGCAAAAATGCGGGTATCGTGGGTGACCACCACCAGAGAACGCCGGGCACCGGCAGAGACCTCCCGCAGCAGTTCCATCACCTGATGGCCGGTATCATGATCCAGGGCCGAGGTAGGTTCGTCGCAGACCACCAGTCTGGGCTGATGGACCAGCGCCCGGGCAATGGCGACCCGCTGCTGCTGCCCGCCCGACAGTTGACCGGGCAGGGCGCCGGCCCGATGTGCCAGACCCACCCGATCCAGCATCTCCCGGGCAGCCGCCAGAGCCCTGGTGCGGGACTCCCGGCGTACCAGTAAAGGGATGGCCACATTTTCCGTGGCAGTCAAGGTCGGAATCAGATTGTAGGCCTGAAAGACAAAACCGATATTGTCCCGACGCCAACGGGTGCGGGTCGATTCGTCCAGATGGCGCAAATCCTCACCCAGTACCTGACAAATGCCATCACTGCCATCCAGAATACCGGCCATGACCGAAATCAGTGTCGTCTTGCCACAACCGGAGGGACCGACCAGCATGATCAACTCTCCCGGCAGAATGTCCAGATCGATCCCCCGCAAGGCATGCACCCGGTTGTCGTCCGTACCAAACACCTTGGTCAGACCCAGGCAGTGGACGACCGGTGGTGGCCGATCCGGCAGCATGGCAGCAGGGGGCGTCACCACGCCGTCACCCCTTGAAGACCACGGCCGGCTCCAGGGCAAATACCCGGCGCAGGGAAAACCAACTGGCCATCACACAGACCACGCCAATGGCCGCCAGTGTGACCGCCGGAATCTGCCACGGCATACTGAAAGCCAAACCGGAGACACTCATCAGCAAACCCAGGCCGGCCCCCAGACCGATACCGATCCCATAACCCAACAGGGCCACCACTCCCACCTGCAACAGTACCATGCCGGTCAACTGGACATTGGAAACCCCCATGGCCTTGAGGGTGCCATAGTGGCGCAGATTGTCCAATGTAAAGTTATAAAAAGTCTGCCCGGCCACCAGGGCGCCAATGGCAAAGCCCAGCAGGACCGCAAAACCAAAATTCAACAGAATACCGGTCTCATTGAGGATATAGTCGGCGGTGATCTGGACAAACTCCTCATTGGTGCGCGACGCAAGACCGGTACGTTGCTGCAGGGCCCGCCGGACGGTCTCCAGATCAGCCCCGGGCGCCAGCTTGACCATGACGTAGGAGAGCATGTTGCGTGCGTGGGTGTCAAAGGAGAGGGCCCGGGTATAGGTGGTGTACAGCACCGGCTCCCAGAAAAAACTGGTACGCCCCCGATAGGAACCGACAATATGGGCATCGTGGTCCATGATGGAAAAATGGTCACCCACCCGCATGGGGCGCTGACCACCATTTTTCATGAGCAGTTTCCGGGCGCTGGTGCCGGCATCGATGATCACGCCGCGATCACGCCGCAGATCAGTCAGCGCACCCTCCACCATCTGCGGCGGAGCACCCGTCAGGCTGGCATCATCCAGCCCCACCAGGATCAGGGTAAAGTTGGTGCCATCCGGCATCCGTGCCCGCAAAAATCCTTGAAACAGCGGGACCGCCCAGGCCACTCCCGGCGTCCCGCGGGCCAGATAGACCATGGTCTCCCGCAACGGCACCCGATCCTGGGAAAAACGGACCTGGGGGTCCATGATCCACAAGTCGGCCTGGGCTGTATCGCGGATGAATGCGCCGGTCTGTTTGGTAAATCCCACCAGAATGGAGGCCTGTTGCGAAATCAGCATGGCCGCAAACGCAATACCGGCGATCAGTCCGTAGTATTTCAGCCGGTCCCCCATGAGCATCTTGAGCGCAACCACATACATGGCCGTTCACCTTTCGCCGTTCAACCCTCTGCCACACCGCACCCGTTGCCCGTCCACCACCCCAACCCCTCGCGCTCCGGTCGGCATTGTGCACGAACTCCACCAAAAAACGCAACCATTTTCCCCCTCTGCCGGACAGCAAGAGCGTCGTCGCCATCCACCGAGGGTGGTTGACACCCCATCAGGAGACATCTTACGATGGACGCCAAGTGGGTCGGCACCTTCCCGGTCGGGGTGCCGGCCCGGCATGTTATGATATATGTTTTCCATACGAACCGCATTCGACGGGTATTTTCCCGGCACAAACAAATCCGTTTGCCAACATCAATCGATTTGGGTTATAATGCGCTATCGCATTCTTTTTAACCGAGGATAATACGCCATGACGCTTGCCGAACGCATCCATGTTGCCCGCAAACAGGCCGGCCTCACCCAGAAGGAGCTGGCCGATCAGGTTGGTGTCAGTCAGACAGCCATTCACAAACTGGAGGGTGGCTCTTCCAGGTCGTCGCGGCGCACGGTCGCCATTGCGCTGGCCTGCGGTGTCGACCCCATCTGGCTGGATACCGGACGGGGCAACTCGTCACTCTTCGGCACGCGCCTGGAGACCCACCCGACCGAATCGACCCCCGTCACCCAGAGCGGCGAGTTTCACCGACCAGCCGTCTTTGCCCGGTTGCCCCTCATTTCCTGGGAAGAACTGGGTCGGTCGTGCACGGAGTCCGGCGCATCGTTCCACCCCCAGGCCGTGGAGGCATGGATTCCCGTCGCCCCCCGCTCCAGTGAACGCTCCTTTGCCCTGCGTGTCCGGGATGACTCCATGAAACCGGAGTTTCTGGAAGGGGAAATGATCATCGTCGATCCCACCCTGCCCGGCCGGCACAATCAGTTTGTCATCGCCCGGGTGGCAGACGACGGCATGGCCACCTTCAAACAGTTGATCATGATCGGCAGCCACACCTATCTCAAGCCCCTGAACGACCGCTATCCCCTGGTGGACGTCCAGGGTTCCATCCATATCTGTGGGGTCATTGTCGGCAAATACAGGGCGTATTAGGCAATGGAACGGAGCGGCGCATGAACGCCCTTGCCACCATGACCGGTGACATCACCCGGTTGGCCGTGGATGCCATTGTCAACGCGGCCAATCCCACCCTGCTGGGCGGAGGCGGTGTGGATGGCGCCATCCACCGCGCCGGAGGACCGACCATCCTGGCCGAATGCCGCGCCATCCGCCAGACCATCCACCCCGACGGTCTGCCCCCTGGCGAAGCGGTGGTGACTACCGGCGGCAACCTGCCTGCCCGCCTGGTGATCCATACGGCAGGCCCCATCTATCATATCGACCTCGACCCGCACGGTCACCTGGCCCGCTGCTACCAGCGCTGTCTGGAACTGGCCTGTGAACACGGCGCCAAAAGCCTGGCATTCCCCGGCATCAGTACCGGTGTGTACGGTTTTCCCAAAGAAGAGGCAGCCCGCATCGCCATCTCCACCATCCGGCAATTTTTTGTGCAAAAACCGGACGCCGGGCTGAGCGTGACACTGGTGGCCTTCTCGGCCGCCGATGAGCAGATTTTGCAGCAACAGCTCGCCTGAGACCAAAAACCCAGACATCATGTGACCTTGCCACTTTTTTTGGCTGGAACCAACAAGAGCATGGTTTATTCCACGCCATTGACTGTATCATTGGCCGGGCGTCGATCCCGCCATCGACCATCATCCCTTGCCCCCCAACGAGAGATAAACGTCACATGGTTACCCAGGCCAACAGAGACAAGATTGTCCGGTTTCTAGCCACCATCACCCGTCCTGACATGCTGTCCACCCACATTGATGACAGCGACGGACTGATCAAATCCGGTCTGATCGATTCGTTGGCCATGTTGGAAATCATTGATTTTTTGGAATCAGAGTTTAACATTGACTTTTCCGAGACCGGGGTCGATCCCACCGAGCTCGAATCGATCCAAAAAATACTGGATTTGATTGAAAAACGCGCCAGACAACCGGCATGACGTCCGGTCTGTTCCCAACCGACGCGCAGCATGAGGTGGAGGTCTGCCACACAGGCCGCTGCACTGTTTCCCCCTCTGCGGGCTTGCGAGAGACTGGAGGAGGTCATCCATGAATACCATGCCGGGCCAAGCAGTCAGCCATGCCGAACAAATGCAACCCGTGCGAACGGTGGGGACTTGCACCCGGTCCGCCACCCGATCCCTCTACCAACGCTTTGCCCAGTTTCATGAAAATGCCCGGCTGATCGCCTGGTCAACCACTCTGACGGGCAATATCGTGCTGTGGGCCGGTGTGACTGCCCTGCTGTATGCGACCCGTTCCCTGTCGCTGGTGCCGCTGCTGCTGCTGGTGCCGTTGATGATCCTGTCGCAATGGTTGCCGGCCCGGCGCATGGCGATCATCGGGATCGGGGCGGGCAGCCTGTTCCTCGCCAACCGTCTGACCCAACTGGCGGTGACCAATCCCCTCTGGCTGTTGTTGGATGCCGGCTTTGTGGTGGGGTTGCTCTACCTCTTTTTCCGCATTGCCCGCTCTTTTGCCAGACTGCCCGGTCCGGTGCGCCGTCACCCGCAAATCGCCCTGCACGGCCTGCTGTGGTGCTGCATTGCCGCCATTGCCCTGCTGCCCGCCGACTTTCGGCGCTCCTCCGACTGGGTGATCGCCGCCAACTTGACCGTCTGCCTGGTCTTTTTCTCATTCCTGATCTGGCGTATCGGTTTCATGCTCTACTCGGGCAAACGGGGCACCATTAAACAGACCGGCTTTGTGGACCATCTGCTCTACTGCCTCCCCTACCTGGGACCCACCCAGGTGCCCTACGGCAAGGGTCTGGATTACCTGCTCCACAAACGGGTTGATGAACGACTCAGCCTGGCCAGAACACAACTGGCCGGTCTCAAACTGCTGCTGCTGGCCGGCCTGTGGTACGTCGTGCTCATCGGCCTGGATGTTGTCTTTTTTAGCACCAGCGGGCGCCCCGCCGCACTCGCCGCACTGCCGACGATCAGGCTGTACCACATCGATGGACTGATCGGCAACAGCGCCCAGCACCTGCCGGCCCTGGGTATCGTCTGGGCCAGCCTCTTCGTGGACATGCTCTATGAAACCATGCAACTGGCCATCACGGGACACCTGATCGTCGGCTGTCTGCGACTGTTCGGGTTCAATCTGTTCCGCAATACCTACAAACCGCTCCTGGCCACCTCCCTGGTTGACTTCTGGAACCGCTATTATTACTACTTCAAGGAATTGCTGGTTGATTTCTTTTTCTTTCCCACCTATCTCTCCTTTTTCAAACACCGTCCCAAACTGCGCATTTTTGCTGCCACCATGGCATCGGCCTGTCTGGGCAATGTGTATTATCACCTGCTGCAGCACATGGATACATTTATCGAAAGTGGCCGTTCCCTGTCTTTTGCCAAGTTTTCTTCCTATATTTTCTACTCTGTCGTGTTGGGGGTGGGCATCTTTGTCAGCATCTTGCGTGAGCAGAATCAGCGTGGCAAACCCATGGTCGCCCGTTCGCCACTCGTCTCTCTCCTCCTGACCCTGCAAAAAATGGCCGGGGTCTGGCTGTTTTTTACCCTGCTGCGCATCTGGGACCATCCCGGCTCCGCCTTCGTCCAGGATACCACCTTCTTTTTTGCCATATTGGGCATCCGTTTATAACCCGTACCCACAGGATCTCCTCCCATGACCGCTCGCCAGGGGCGCAATATTGCCCATTGGTTTCATCAAAGCGCCAGCCGCCATCCAGACCGTCCCGCCCTGTTCGTGGCAGACCATCTGTACAGCTATGCCGACCTGCGGCAGCAGGTCATCCAGATCGCCTCGGCCTTGACACGGCTGGACCCCAATCCGGACAATCCGGTGGCCGCCGTCTTTGCCTATCGCTCCCTGACGGCCTATGCCGCCGTGCTGGCAGTCGCCCAGGCCGGCAAAGGCTATGTCCCCCTCAACCCCCAGTTTCCCGGCACCCGCAACTGCCACATTGCCGACCTCGCCGGGGTGGAAATGCTCATCCTGGATGCCGCCTGCGAACAACCGGCCCAGGAACTGCTGGCCTCTGTTCAGCACAACCTGACCGTCCTGCTGCCTGATCACCAGACCCTGCCATCCTGGACCCGTTCCCACCCCCGCCACCGTTTTTTCCGGCAAACCGATATTGTCAGTCCCGCAGCACACCAGCACCACCCGGCTCCACAAGACCATGCCATCGCCTACCTGCTGTTTACCTCCGGCAGCACGGGGGTGCCCAAAGGGGTGGTGGTCACACCGGACAATGTCAACGCCTTTGTAAGCGGCATGCTGGAACGATACCGGCCCACCCCCGAGGATCGCTTCTCGCAGCACAGCGACCTCACCTTCGATGCCTCCGTCTACGATCAGTTGGTCTGCTGGGCCAGCGGCGCCTGCCTCTACCCCATACCGCAAAAGCTGCGCATGGCACCCGCCCAGTTCATCAAGGAGCATGCCCTGACCTTCTGGGAATCCGTGCCTGCCGTGATCCAGTTCATGAAACGCATGTACCAGTTGAAACCGGGCAGCCTTCCCTCATTGCGTTGGAGCGTCTTCGGCGGCGAGCAGCTCACGCAACAGGCGGTGGAACTGTGGCAGGCCGCCGCCCCGCACACCCGGATCGAAAATTCCTACGGTCCCACCGAAGGGACCATTTGCATCACCGGCTACGATTGGCGACCAGAGCACTCCGCGGCAGACTGCCTCCACGGCGCGGTGCCCATCGGCTTCCCCTATGCGGGTCAGTCCGCCGCCATGCTCGTCGACGGACAGCTGATCAGGGAGACCGAAGGCATCCGGGGAGAACTCTGTCTCAGCGGCCCTCAGGTCACACCCGGCTACTGGAAAAACGAAGCGGAAACAGCACGGTGCTACCTGAACATGGTCGACGCCGACGGCCAGTCGGGGCGCTGGTACAAAACCGGGGATCTGGTCGTCTGGAAAGCAGGGGTGGGATTTTATTATGTGGATCGGGTGGACAGGCAGTTGAAAATCCGGGGCTACCGGGTGGAACTCGCCGAGATCGAACAGGTCCTGCGTGAGATCGCCCAGACCGATCAGGTGGCCGTGGTGGGCTGGCCCGCCGACGGCGACAATGTCACCAGCGTCATCGGCTTCGTGTGCGGCGGCCAAGGTCCGGAGGCGGATATCCTGGCAGAGTGCGCCCGGCGCCTGCCCCACTACATGGTGCCCCGCCATCTTCAACGCCTCTCCCAACTGCCACTGAACGCCAACGGCAAAACGGATACCACCCAGTTGCGCGCGCTGGTCGCGGCAAAATTCCAGGGCTCTGCCCTGGACCCGCCAGGGGGATAATTCCCCTGGACCCGTCACTGTGGAAAGGATTTTGCGGCACTGGGCAGGAGACCTGTCAGCCTATATGCCCAACCAGCGCCGGGCAGTCGCCAATGGCCGCCGCGTCAAGAGCGTGATCAGCGGCACACTCTGATGGTAGATCCGGGCAAAACCGGCCAAACCGATCCGGGGTGTCCGTCGGATATCGGTAAAACGGGCCTTGATGCGATAGGCCAGAATGCCCTCGGCCGTCACCTCTGCCTGATAACCGGCATACGCCAACACCCCCGGCAATGGCGCGTCGGGTCGCACGTTTAAAAACAGGGCCACCTCGGCCCCCACCTCCAGGTTGATGGCATCCGCCACCGGCAGATGGATCTCCAACTCCACCCGTTGCGGATCGGCCAGCATCAGGATGCGCTCTCCCAGCTTGACGGGGCGACCGATCCAATCGTTGACATCGGCAAAAACCGCAATGCCACGCCGGGTCGCCCGGACCTCCACCCGGCTCAACCGCTCGGCCAGATATTCCACATCGGCCTTTTTTTGCTCCCAGCGCTTCTCCTGGAGGGTGGTCTGTACCATCTTCAACGGGTCGCGGGTGGCCTTCTGCACCGTCTGACGGTATTCGGCGGCGGCCACCTCCTGTTCCTTTCTGGCCGTCTCCAGTTGGTTGCGCAGCGCGGTGTCCTCCAGACTGAACAGCAGCTGCCCCTCCTCCACCACCGCGTTGGGCACCACATGAAAACGGTCGATGACGCCCGCCAGGGGTGAACGCACCAGCACCGGTTCGGCCGCCGTCACCACCGCCGGCGCCAGCACGGATTGGCGCACGGGCATGGCCAGCGCCGCCAGTGCCAACAGGGTCAGACCCACCTTGACAATCCGGCCCAACCGCCAGGGTTTGCCGTACAGAGCCTCGTTCAGACGGGCCAGGAGGGTCCGCCTGACCAGGAGGTTTTGCCAGACCAGGGCATAGGTGGAGGCCAACTCCTCCAACAGTTGCCGTTCCGCCGCCGGCCAGGGCGTTTCACGGGCCAGAAACAGCCCGCCCAGTTGGACCGGTCCGGCCTGTTCTCCCCGAAAAATCAGCAATGGCAACCACAACCCATACGCGGGCAACCACTCCTGCCATGCCGATGCCACCGGGGGCGGCAGGAGCCCGACCACCGCCAGATGGTCATTCGGCACGGCATGGACGGCAACCGGCCCGGCACCGTCCTGTTCAGGCACATGACACAAGGCCATCGACACCCCGTCCCCGTTCTCCCCGTCGCTGCCCAGGCGGGCCAGCAGGCTGGACAGCCAACGGATATACGGCGCATCCTGATCGGCAATGGCCAACCCGGATACCGACTCCAGATAACCCCCACCGCCTGTCGTACTGCGCCACAAGGCCGCCTGGCGAAACGTGGTGAGCAACCGGGTTTCGTTCACCATCAAAAAGGCCAGGGCAGTCGGATCGGTCACCCGCTTGGCTTTGTGCATCAGGCCCAGCAAGGCCACCAGTTGTGCCACACCCCGGGCATGGGACGGCGCACCCTCTGCCGGTCGGGTGGTCACGGCGGGGGCGGTCATGGGGGAGAACGGGGGGGAAGAGGCCCGGCCTCCCGGCCGGGCAGTTGGGCCGTGCCGCTCATGCCCGGCAACAAATCCGGAAACTGACCGTCGATGGTCCCGAACACCTTGACCGATTGACTGACCGAATCGATCAGGGCACCAAAAGCCACGATCTGGGCCGGATAGGTGCGCTGGGTCTCCTCGATGAACACCTGAAAGCGATCCCCGACAGTCAACTGTGGCAGTTGCCGGGACGGCAGCAGAAAGACCACCTCCAGACTCTGTTCATCCAGAATTTCCATGAGGGGATCGCCCGCCTTGACGTATTGATGCTCCTGGGCGGAGAGGGAGATCACCCGACCGGCAAAAGGGGCCCGGAGTTGGCACTGGTCAATCTTGACCTGAATGATCGCCAGCTCGGCGCGGGCCTGGGCCGCCTCGGCCTGGGCGACCCGTTCCTCCAACTTGCTGGTGGCCTGCAGTCGGGAAAGACGGTCGTTGACCTGGGACTTGGCCTCGGCGGCCTCCAGCACCGCACGGGCACGCTGCATCTGGGCCATTTCCATGGCGCAGTCCAGGGCAACCAGCACCTCTCCCTTGTCAAAACGGCGCCCTTCCCGGGGCGCAATCCGGGCCACCCGCGCCGCCATGTTGCTGGACAACTGGGTTCGCCGCTTGGAAAAAAGCTCCACCCGCCAGATGGTGGCCGGCTCAGGCACGGTCTGCGCAACAGCGGGCGCCGCAGCAGGGACAGAGAGACGTTCCTCGACCGGAGCCGTCCAACCGATACCCGCCGTCACCAGTCCGGGCAGCCACCACCATCCCGTCAGCACCCGCCGCACCCATCCGGCACGATCAGCGCTCCACCTCCGCATCGTCCGATCCGTCTTTGTTGGCTTTTTTGTCGGGGGCATTCGCATGTTCCTTTTTGGAGGTCGGTTTGTCAGCCGCCTTCCCCTCCCGTGCCTTGCCATCCGTCTCCTTTTTGAGGACGGCGGGCGGCGCCGCCTCTGGCAAGCCGGTCAACTGGGCAGCCTCGGCCGGCACGATGATACCGTCCACACCCGTGGCCAGCAACAGCAACCAGCGAAAAAACAGGGCCCGGTCCCTCTCCCGGAAATGGGCCAGACGAACGGAATAGTGCTGCTGTTTTTTGTCGTCCGTGACCAGCACCGCCTGCGGCTGGAAACCCCTGGCTGACCATTCATCCAGCAACTTTTTGGGGTCGGCAGTCGCGTCCGCGGCCGCCACCTGGATGCCAAAACCCGGCGGCAGCGCCGTGCCCGGCCGAGGCACGAGACTGGCCGCCTCCCGGTAAATTTTCCAGCCGTCGGCCTCCCTGCCCAGGATCATCAGTTTTCGCGAGAAATTTTGCAAGTGATTGGAACGGTAGGACTCGCGAAAGGCCACCTGGATAAAGGTCGTCGGCCCCTTGTTCAGCAATGCGGCGAGGGGGGCGGGCAACTCCCGCTGCACATCCAGATTGTCCACCTCCACCTGGAGAAAGGTCAAGGCCCGCAGGGTGTCGCGGGTCTTCTGCCGCCAGACCGCCAGGGGTTGGCCATGGGACGGCACAAACCGGTCACCCGCATAAAAAGACCAGTAGGCCTCCGGATTGCGCTGGGACCAGGCCCGGGACCAGGCCTGCAACATCTCCCGCACCTCCGCCAGCATTTTGGCATCCGCCTCTTCCGGCTCCTTGCCCTTGGCATCGGC
>JAMOAX010000179.1:0-4562 GCA_039908555.1 Magnetococcus sp. DMHC-8 | reverse complement strand
GCAACTCGGAGAAAAACTTTATGGGCGCGGACGAAGGGAGAAACGCCATGGACAAACAAAATAACACCAAGTGGACCGCAAAAATGGTCTCTGCCCAGATGGAAGAGGCCGCCAGAACTCTGCATTTGTTGCGTGTCAGCGGATTGAAGCCCAGGGGATACGTCAGCAGTTGGCCGGATGTGGTTCTGGATCCCGATGAGGCGTTGGGACGGGATGAAGCCGAACTCCGTGCGACCCCCCCAACGCCAGAGGCCATCACCCGGATGGACGAGGCACTGCAATGGCTGTGCTGGTTGGAACCGGATCAGGCGCGACTGGTGTGGATGCATGCCGAGGGTGTGCCGCGCAAGACGATCTGCGCCAAGGTGGGGATGAGTCGGGCCAAGGCATGGCGGTCGTGGGCGGCTGCTTTGATGACCATTGCGTCGGCGATCAACACAAGCAGGAGGGCAATGCCGTCGGACGAAAGCAAAGAGGATGTTTTCCGCCGAGAATATCTGCGGACGGGAAATGCCACAGACGCTTATCGGCAAGCGTTTTCTACGCAAGGTTTGAGTGACATCGCGTTGCGGTCCAGAGCATTCAGATTGGCAAAAAAGATTGAATCCACCTGAGCAACGCAACAAACGCAACGAGGGATGTTGCGTTTGTTGCGCTGAACGTTGGCGATGTGCCGGGCAACTCTTTGGTTTCTATGAGGAGACAGATTCTTTTGTTGCAACAGCCTGTTGCAACAACTTTCCGTGAAGCACATTTGACAAAATCTGCTATGATTCTCACTAGAGTTGGAGAAGTACGCGCACGGTAGCCGCATCCACCAATGACCACCACCCACCAAAAACCCGCCCGGGGCAACCTGAGGCGGGTTTTTTCATTCCCGCAAAGCAAGGCCGCCAATGGGCGGCTTTTTTGTTGCCCCGGTGGCACGGGGCCTATTCGCGTGGGAGAGATTGCCCGGACCTTTCAAGGTCGACCGGTGATCGTTCTCACGATCCCAGTTCCACGCGCTGGTGTGCCAACACCGGTCGACCCCAAGAGGTAAAAAAACATGGCTGAGATTGTTCTGGTGCCTATCAACAACATCGCCGTCGGCAGGCGGCATAGACAGGATTTGGGAGACATTACTGGTCTTGCGAACAGCATCCATTCCCTGAGTCTGCTCCAACCCATCGGTGTGGATAGCCAGATGAATTTGATTTTCGGCCAACGGCGCGTGGAAGCATGTCGCTCTTTGGGTTGGGAGAGGATTCCCGCCCGTGTGATTGATGCACCGGCCATCCTGGCTGAGAACGATGAGAATGAAGTCAGAAAGGACTTTACTCCGTCCGAGCGAGTGGCCATTGGCAAGGAGATTGAGGGGTTGCTGGGAAACAGGCAGGGGCAGCGAACGGATGTGGATGCATCGGGACTTGTGCAAAATTTTGCACAAGTTGAACACGGCCAGAAAACCCGTGAGGTTGCTGCCCAGAAGGCCGGGTTTGGTAACGCGGAGACCTACCGCCAAGCCAAGGCTGTCGTGGCAAATGGCACTCCTGAGCTGGTGGAGGCCATGGACCGGGGTGCAGTCTCCATCTCGGCGGCAGCCACCCTATCCAAACTGCCACAGGAGCAGCAGCAGACAACGCTGGCTGGCGGCAAAGAGGCTGTCCTCGGTTGTGTCCGACAAGCCCGCGACACACGAGTACAGCCCCAACAGGGTTGTGGCGATTTCCACCAAGTTGACCAACCACCAATAAAGTCCGGCGTTCAGACAATGCTTGCTGGCTTGTCAGGAAACTGCGAGTGGTACACGCCGTCGAAGTGGATCGAGATGGCCAGAACAGCCATGGGCAGCATTGATGTCGACCCGGCATCGCATTATGTGGCTCAACGCACGGTGCAGGCTGACGACTGGTATGACCAGGAGCGAGATGGGCTGAAGCATGACTGGCCCGGCAATGTCTGGCTGAATCCACCCTATGCCCGTGGGTTGATTGAGGCATTCATCGAAAAGGTCGTGTCGCAGTTCCTGTCCGGCATCACAAAACAGGCTGTCATTCTCGTGGACAGTCGGTCGGATACGAAATGGTTCCACGCGCTCTGCTCGACGGCATCGGCTGTGGCATTTACCAAAGGTCGCGTGAATTTCTACAACCAATCGACTGAATCGTCATCCCCTGTGAGTGGGAGTGCATTTGTTTATCTGGGGCCACACCCCGATGTGTTTTATGCCGCATTTTCGATGGAGTGTCTGGTTTTATATCCGGCAGCAAAGGCATGAAGCAGCCTTCCGCAAAACCCAACCCTTTCAACTGGGACTGCGATAAAAATGGTTGTTTCAACGAGAAAAAACGTCTGCAACTTGATGTGTTCGGGGAATGCTTCCCGGATAACATCCAGATGGGTGATGTAGATGGGATTGTCGAAATCAGCGGGCGGTTTCTCATTCTGGAATGGAAAGCAAATGCCAAGATCAGTACCGGACAGAGGATCATGTTCGAGAGGATCACCCGATTCTCTCCGGCAGATGTCGTGGTTGTTGTCGGTGACGCAGCAAAGATGCAGCCGGTGCAATACCAGCATTTCTGGGAAGGCAGGCGTTCAGAATGGTTCCCCGGTGGCCTGGAGGCAGTGAAAGAGCAGTTCAAGAAATGGGCGCGGTTCGCGCTCGGTGACGGTAGTTTAATCAGACGACGTGCAGTGGAGATTACCCCGATGAATGGATTGGACTCGCAACAGCTCCGTGACCTTGTTATTCGTCCCACCCTTCAGCGGCTCGGACTTTGGAGTGATGCCGCCGAGGAGTTGGTGCTTGGTACGGCCATTCAGGAGTCCGGACTCCAATATCTGCAGCAGTTGGGTGGTGGTCCTGCCCTTGGGCTTTGGCAGATGGAGCGAGCCACCCATGATGATCTGTGGCTGAATTTTCTGCATGGGCGCACCAAACTGGGGCTCAACATTTTGGGGCCGTATATCAAGCCGGACCACATCCGGTTGGCGTGGGATCTGGCATATGCCTGTGCGCTTTGTCGTATCCACTATTTGCGCTGTCCGGACGCACTGCCCTCTGCCGGAGATATCAACGGACAGGCCGCCTACTGGAAACACTGGTTCAATACGCCATTGGGAAAAGGCACTGCCGAACAGTATGTCTCCAATTGGCATCGTGTTATGGGGCATGCTTGATATAGCAATCAAACAATGCCGGATAACAGACACATCTGGCAATAATCGGAGAAAAATCATGCCTCACATGACCGAACATTTTACGTTGGAGGAACTGATGCACAGCGATTTGGCCGTTCGGCAGGGTATTGCCAACCGGCCGTCCAGCGACATTGTGGCAAACCTGAAAGTGCTGGCGCAAAAACTGGAGTTGGTGCGGACCATCCTGGGCCAGTCTGCGGTGATCATTTCCAGTGGATACCGTTGCCCGGAACTCAATACCCGGATCGGTGGTTCGCGGACCAGCGCACATCTTCATGGCTTGGCCGCAGATTTTAAGTGCCCCAGTTTTGGATCACCTGCAGCGATTTGTCGTGCGATTGAGAAGCATGCCTCTCTGCTGTGCTTTGACCAGCTCATTTATGAGGGGACGTGGTGCCATATCGGTTTCGTCTCCCAAGACATCGATGCGCGTGGTGATGTCCTGACGGCCTCTTTCTCTGGCGGCAGGGCATCCTACACACGTGGGATTATTGGTTGAAATGCTCAATTATTCAGGACGGCAAGGGGAAACAGCCATGAACCGCATCACGCTTTCAATCGCAGCCAACATGGCCGCCCAGGCATACGACACCACCGCGCAGCTTCCAGACTTTGATGTCACGCAGCATGTCCATGGCAATATCCAATGGTTCGCGGCCAGAAATGCGAGCGAGCTATGGGTTGTCTTCCGTGGTACCGACGAGTTGGCCGACTGGGTCGACAACCTGGACGTCGAAAAGACGGTTTCTGCGCAGGGGTACGTGCATAAAGGCTTCAGCGATGCCCTCGACAGAGTTTGGCCGTTTGTCCTGGACGAGGTGTATTTGCGGGGGATATCGCGTCTGCACTTTGTCGGGCACTCGTTGGGTGGTGCCTTGGCGGCCATTGCCGCGTCCCGGTGCCTGTTGGGGTCGCTGGATGACCGGGTGTATCTCTGGACGTTCGGTCAGCCCCGTTGCGGTGACAAACCGTGGGCCGACTGGATGGATGAGCGGTTGGGTCAGAGGTACGTCCGGGTGTTCAACGCTGGCGACATCGTGCCCCATCTGCCGACCCTTATGAGATTTCGTCATGCTGGCACCGAGGTTTTCTTCGATGAACACGGAAGCGTTGCCACGCCGACGTTCCTCCATCGGGCCATGGCCGCCATCGAAGTGATCCGCACCCAGTTGCCATCATCCATTTTACGGTTTGGGGCGCATTCAATGGGCCGGTATCGGGACAACGTTCTGCGGATGTTGCCACCTAAACCGACCACAACGCCCGCAAAGGCCAATACCGCCCTGTAGGTCGAGTGGTGCTTTCTGTCCGAAAACAGCAACACCTCTCCCAAAAACCCGTAGCGCACCGTAAAGCACCCCCCATGGCTGGTAGGA
>JAMOAX010000178.1:0-4563 GCA_039908555.1 Magnetococcus sp. DMHC-8 | reverse complement strand
CAGCTCCACGACCCGCAAATATGGTGGCACCGGGCTGGGGTTGAGCATATGCAAGCGGCTGGTGGAGCTGATGGGTGGCCGGATCGAGGCGGAGAGTACGCCGGGACAGGGCAGTATTTTTTTCTTTTCGGTCTTGATGGGCATTCAGGACGCGGAGCCGCTGGTGGATCTGCTGCCGCCCCGGGAGTTGCAATCGTTGCGGATTCTGGTGGTGGACGACAATGAGACGGCCCGACTGATTTTGTGGGAGTACCTGCGCGGTTTTCAGATCCGTCCCACGGTCGTGGCCTCCGGGCGGCTGGCCCTGGTCGAGGTGGAGGCCGCCTGTCGCAGGGGCGCACCCTACGATTTGCTGTTTGTCGACCATCGCATGCCGGAGATGAGCGGTCTGGAGACCGTCGAGGCGGTGCTGCACCTGTTGTCGACGGATGCTGCCGCGTCCGGGGCGGGATCATCTCATCCTGTGCCCAGGATTATCATGTTGACTGCCTTCCACAGTGACGAGCTCAAAAAGCAGGCCGGGGTGGCCGGGGTGGATCGTCTGCTGCAAAAGCCCATTGGCAGTTCCGAGCTGTTCAATGCCATCATGGATGTGTTCGGGCGGAATGATGCCAAGATCCACCGTCACAAGCGGGAAGAGCAGGCCGATATGACGGCCATCATGCAGCAGATCGGCGGTGCCCGGGTGTTGCTGGTCGAGGACAACAGCATCAACCGGGAGGTGGCGCGGGGGGTATTGGAGCAGGTCGGCCTCCAGGTGGAAGAGGCCCACAATGGTCAGGAGGCGGTCTGGATGGTGGGCAAGGCCCGGTATGATGCCGTATTGATGGACATCCAGATGCCGGTCATGGACGGCATTACCGCCACCCGGTTGATTCGTCAGGACCGGCGGTGTCAATCGTTGCCCATCATTGCCATGACGGCCCACGCCCTGGATGGTGATCGGGAGAAAAGCCTGGCGGCCGGCATGAACGTGCATATCACCAAGCCGATTGATAATGATACCCTGTATGCTGCCCTGCTGCGCTGGATCAAGCCCGGGCAGCCCGGGTCGACGGTCCGGTCGATTGCCTCACTGCCGGCTTCGCTGGCCGGCGAGCCCCGCCTTTTTCCCGAGAGCCTGCCGGGCATCGATCTGCCGGCGGTCCTGCGCCGTCTGCATGGCAATCAACAGGTGTTGCTGGCCCTGTTGTGGGAATTCCACCGGGATTTTGGCCAGACCGCCAGGCAACTGGCCCTGGCCCTGGGTCATCACAAGCGGCGGGATGACCGGCAGCAGGCCGAGCGTCTGGTGCACACCATCAAGGGGGTGGCCGGCAACCTGTCCGCTGTGGAGCTGTTTGCCGCAGCCCGGCGGTTGGAGGAGGCCATCCGCGCTGGCGAGCAGGAACACTGGCCGGCCAGGTTGGAGGGTGTTGCCGTGGCCCTGCAGCGGTTGCTGGCCGGGATTGAGACCTTGCCGCCCCTGCCGGATGGCCTCGCGTCTCGACGGGTCGCAGGGCATGTCGGTGGCTTTGCCGTGGACCCGGAGCAGTTGGCGGTGCTCATGCAGCAACTGGCGGGTTATCTGATGGCGCAGGATGCCCAGTCCCAGTCGGTTTTTGAGCAGCTCAGCCGGTTGCTGGCGGGCCTGTCGTTGGCAACGGACGAACGGTTGGGGCAACTGGGGGCCTGTCTGGACCAGTTTCGTTTTCAGCAGGCCCATGCGGAGCTGGTCCTGTTGGCAGAGCTGCTGGCCGTGCCGGGGCTGCACCATCCCGACGGATGGGGCGGCGACGGCCCACCGCCACCGGTGTGACGCCGGGACCGGTCAGGTTGATGGTGGTGACAGGGTCACCCAGAACAGGGAGCCCTGTGGTTCGACGGCCTCCATGCCCACCCGTTCTCCCATTTTGTCGGCCAGGTGCTTGACGATGGAGAGCCCCAGTCCTGTGCCGCCCATCTTGCGGGATCGCCCGGAATCCACCCGATAAAACCGTTCAAAGAGGCGTTCCCGGTGCTGTGGCGCGATGCCGGGGCCGTTGTCCACCACCTCCAGGCGCCGCTGTTCCTGTACTGTCCGGGTGCGCACGGTGATGCGGGAATGGTCGGGAATATACTTGATGGCGTTGTCGAGAAAATTGATCAGAATGCGCCGCAGCACTTCCGCGTCGGCGTAAACCATCAGCGCCGGCGGCATCTCGATCTGCAGAGCGATCTGTTTTGTGTCTGCCGTGCCTTGTACCAGTTCCACGACCTCCTGGACCACGGCGAGCAGGGGGATGGCTTGCCGGTCCACGATCACCTGATCGGCTTCCAGGCGGGACAGGTCCAGCAGATCGGCGATGATTTGGGCCAGACGGTTGGCGTTGCGTTCCATGGCCTCCAGCAGGAGGCGGCTGTATTGCGGGTCTTCCAGGGCGCCGTCGAGCAGGGTTTGTGCATTGGCCTGCAGGACGCTGACCGGGGTGCGCAGTTCATGGGAGACATTGGCGACAAAATCGCGCCGGATCGTGTCCAGGCGGTGTTTTTCCGTTACGTCCCGCAGCACCACGACGTGCCCCTGGTGTTCGTGCAGAAAGGTCACGGTGGCCATGACCCGTCTGGGTGGCGGACCGCCCAGGTCAAATTCGGCATGGCCTGGCTGGGTTGACGACAGATTCCGGTCCAGCCCCAGTCCGGCCAGCACGTTGGCAGGCAACAGAGTGGCCAGGGGTTGGCCCGGCACGGGCTGGGGCAGACCGAGCAGGTGTTGCGCAGAGCGGTTCATCAGGGTGATGTGCTGTTGTCCATCCAGGGCGAGCACCCCTTCGTTCATGCTGTGCAGCACGGCGGTCATCTGGGATTTTTGTTCCGACAACTGGGTCCAGGTCAGATTTTTTTCTTCGACCAGGCGGTTCAGGAATCCGGCCAGGCCGGCCAGTTCGTCGTTGGCGGCTACCTCGATGCGGGGTGCGTGCCGTGAACGGGCCATCTGTTCGGCCCCGGCGATGAGATGCCGCTGACTGCGGGTGGTCCAGTGGGCGGACAGACTGCTCAAGGTGACAGCGGCCAGGCCGGCGATCAGACCGGCGGTGAGGATGATCCAGTGCAGGCGGTTGTTGACGAATCGCACACTTTCCATGGCGGTGGCCACCCGCACCACCCCGCTGCCGCTCAGGGCATGCCGGAACGGCACCGCCACGTACAGCATGGGGCGGGACGAGGTATCGAAATAGTGTTTGCTTTGCCCGAACCCCTCCTGTATGGCTGCCAGAAATTCCGGTTGTTGTCCCTGGTTGGCCATGGCACGCACCTCTTCATCATCCCGCTGCGAATCCCCCAGCACTTGACCATCCGCGGCGATCAGGGTGATGCGCAGGTCCGGGTGTTGACCGAGTTGGTGGGCCAGTGGATTCAGAACGGTCGGGGTCAACGCCTGTTCCTGGGCCTCGACCAGGCTGCGTCCCGTCTCGGCATGCCGGCGGAGCTCCGTCACCAGTTGCGACTCCATCCACTCCCCCAGGGCATACTCCAGGTAGGTATTGGTCGCCAGGATGGTGATCACCACCAGCAGCAAAAAAGAGAGCACATACTTGCCGCGAATGTCAAAAACCACCACCCGCCTCCCCCTTTCAGCCGTGTCCAACAGGTCGCTTTGTGCCAGAGATGTGAATTGAATCATTGCAATAGTGACAAACAAGACAGAAGCTGCCTGCTTTGTGTTGATTATCCGGGTGTTCTGCCCTGCAGTCAAGAGAGGGTGGGGGTGTTTCTTCGGGCTTGACAAGCAGGCGGCACCGGTGCCGCCTGCTCTCGTCCGTGAGTTCCTGTCGTATCGTTGTTTTCTTCAGCTCATTTGCACGATGATGCCATGGAGGACCGAGCCGGCGTCCGCCATCTGCCGACCGGCAAAATGGAGATGACGATACATCTCCCGGCGCTTGAGAATATCCACCACATTATTCATGGCATCCACCTTGGCGTTGGTGGCGTTCGCCTGCAAGGATTGCAGGGTGGCATCCACGTTGTAGAGTGCTGCCAGGGCCCGGCGATAGGCCTTGTCGATGCTGGCCCGGCAGCGGGTGACCGCCACGGCGTCGCCGTCCGCGCTGGACGGGCTCTTTTCCATCTTGCTGTAGCCCCGCTCCAGGGAGACGGCGGCCTCGCGCAGGATGGTGGCAATTTCCACGGCAAAGCGGTCGGACTTGATGCCCAGGGCATCCATCTCTTCGGCGGCGATGCGGGCCGACCAGATGGGTTCATGAATGGAGGAGATGGCGCGAAAAACATCTTCCCGGTCCATGGGGGTTGAAAAGGCATTGTTCAGGATTTCCAGCAATTTTTCCTTGAATTCGGCGGCCTGGGTCTCCAGGGAGGCCACTTCGCCGGCCCGGATGCGCTCGCCGGTTTCCATGTAGAGGACGAGTGCGGAGAGGGTTTTGACGAGCATTTCCGACTGCTCGTGCAACAATTGGAAAAAAGGCGGGACACGGGGCAGAATATTGTCCAACAGGCTCCCAAAGACGGGACTGGATCCACTCATGGTATTCTCCTATGGTTCGTTATCTGAAAGTGTTTGATATGTAACGCATTGATTCAGTC
>JAMOAX010000177.1:0-4588 GCA_039908555.1 Magnetococcus sp. DMHC-8 | reverse complement strand
GGGGCGACCCCGCCTCCTACCCGATGCTTTTCGGCGCGCTTTTAAGAGAAGCGTGACGCGGTTTTTGCGTCACGCGCAGCGCGCCCAACATGCGCCGCAGGCAGGCTGCCTGTCACCATAAATCTCTATATTTATCAAACAAATTGGCTTTATGTGATGGGTATAAGCCATGACATATCCGCCAGATTGCCTGCGGCGCATGCTGAGGGCGCCGCAGCAAAAACCGGCTGCGGCTTTTTTTAAAAGGCAACGGCAAAGTCCCAGGGCGCTGCCCTGGACCCGCCAGGGGGGTGACCCCCCTGGACCCGCAATACAGAAGGATTTGAGCATGCGTGCCACCGTGTCACTGACAGCAACAGCCACCCGTTCCGCACCGCCGGCGATCCCGGGCGGTTTGCCTGGTGCACGCACCTTGAAGAGGCGCCCCTGGCAGTCGTCCGGTCTGGTTGTGCTGGTGCTCGGGCTGTGGTGGCTGCCGTTGGTGGCGGCGGCCCCGCCGGAGATGGTGCATGAGGAGGTTTTGTCCGGTCAGGAACCGGTAGGTGGTCAGCCGTTGTTGTCGGTGGGGCTGGCGCGCCGGTTGTTGGCGGCCGGGTCGACCCGCCTGGTGTTGCGGGTGGCCGATGATGCCCTCAGCCGGGGCGGAGCGCCGTTGGCGGCGGCGGACTGGTTGCGCCTGAAGGCGGAGGCCCTGATGCTGCTGGATCAGTTTGATGCGCTCCAGGCGTTGGTGCAGGAGATGCCGGAGGAGGTTTTGACCGCCTATCCGGATCTGACTCTGCTGGTGGCGGCCGGTCATCGGGAGAGTGGCTGTTGCGAGGAGGCGCGTCGTTTGTATGCGGCCTTTTTGCTGGCCCACCCCCAGCATCCCCGGCGATTTCAGGCACAACTGGGGATCGGCTTGTGTGCCCTGGAGCAGAATGCCCTGGAGGAGGCGGAGTTGCAGTTGCGTTTGTATGAGCAGGACCCTGACCGGCCCAAGCAGGATTTGCTGTTGCAGTTGGGGTTGGCGGAGTTGGCCCGGCACAAGGGGCAGCCCCAGGAGGAGGGTGCGTTGATGGTGCGGGTGGCGGAGGCGGCGGCGCCGGTCGAGCCGTTGGCGCGGCGGGCGCGGTGGATGGCGTTGGCCAATTGGGAGGCGCGGCAGCGCCATTGGCCGGCGGCCATTGCCTGGGTGGAGCACGGTTTGCGCCAGGAGGGTCCGTTGCCGAGGTTGTTGCGGTTGCACGCCCATTTGCTGCGGCAGTGGTTGACCGGTAAGGAGCCTGGTGCCATGAGTGGCGAGCATCGCCATTTGCCGGAGCCGGTGCAGCGGGCGGCGGAGCAGCGCATGTTCGGGTTGAAGGCGGTGTTGCGTTCGGATGGCAAGCCGGTCGGGGCGGGGGATGTGCAGCGGTTGGCGTTGTTGGACGGTCTGTTGCGTCAGGAGGCCCAGGAGGGGTTGGGGTTGCTGGAGGAGGGGGGTATTTTGCAGCCGGAGGATCTGTGGGAGGGGCCGGTGCCGGAGCTGTATCGGCTGGCCTATGCCGAGTATGAGCGGGGCCGGGGCGATCTGGCGCAGGCCTGGTATTGGCTGGAGGGTTTGACGGGTGCGGAGGCCGATGGTCAGCGGCTGTTGTTGCTGGCCTCGTGTACCGGGACGGAGTCCGGGGCCATCGTGGCAGTATTGGAGCGGTTGGCCAAGGTGACCGAGTGGTCGGAGGCCTTGAAGTCCCGGGCGATCAAGGCGTTGTTTGTGTTGACCGCCCAGGGCAGGCAGGCGCCGATGCTGCGGTTGCGGGAGCAGTTGGCCGCCCTGTCGCCCCAGACGCGGGATGTGCAGCGTGCCTTGTTGTTTCATCAGGCGCAGTTGTGGGTGTTGGAGGGGAATTCGGACCGGGCGCTGGTCGAGTGGCTCAGTCTGGCCACCGCGCCCCAGCTCAAGCCGGAGGACAACCGGTATCTGCCCGAGGAGCCTCGTCTGGCGGCGGCCCGTTTGCTGGAGGAGCAAGGTTGGCCGGGGGCGGCCAGGGAGTTGCGGCGGCGCTGAAGGTTGTCATGATATGAGTGGCCTGGCTCACCGTTGCGTCCATGCCGCCGTCATCCACCCGGGAAGCCGTGTCGTGACTGCGGGTCCAGGGGGGTCACCCCCCTGGCGGGTCCAGGGCAGCGCCCTGGGACTTTGCCGTTGACTTTGCTGTTGTTTTTTTAAAGAGAGCCGCAGCCGCCTTTTGCTGCGGCTTTTTCAACATGCAACCCAGGCGGGCTGGCGGGATTTGCTGTTGCTGTTGTTTAAAGAGAGCCGCAGCCGCTTTTTGCTGCGGCTTTTTCACATGCGCCGCAGGCAGGCTGTCTGTCTGGAGTGGACGACCTGCCAGACGAAACGATGATCAAGGCCTTTTTTCCTGCAGTCAAACCCCATTCGTTCAATAACGGTCAGGCAGTCAACTCCCATTCGTTCGATAACCGGTTATGGCAGATATGTGACACTGTGGCAAATCTGCCACATCCGGCCTTTTATAAAATATTATCCATTTTAAATCATGATGTTATAAAATTTTTACCCCTCCAAAAAAGTTGGTATGGGTGTTGCTCTAATAGGGAGCAAGAGCGCAGTACGGCAGCAAGGCTCGGTCGGGGTGGCAGGTACGAAGGGCCGGTGATGTTCCAGAAAAAAGTGCAGTGGGTTGAAATTTTTTCTTGACGTCCCGCAACCATTCCCCTATAACCCTCCAAACGAGCATGTTGCAGATTGGCAACAGGGTGTTGCAAAAAATACACACTTAATTTCGAGATAAAGGCTTCCGGGTGGTCCGGGGGTCCCGGTTCTCTCAAGACAAAGGAGATGTAGCAATGAAGAAGTCGCTGGTTTTGGGTGCAGCCGCTCTGGCCACCCTCGTTATGGCTGCCCCCCAGGATTCCAAAGCGGGCGAGATCAAAGTGGGCGGTTATTACATGTTCCGCATGCAGGATGCCGATTCCACCGTGAGCAAGGAAGGCGTTGGGGTGGATACCCTCCGCGCCTGGTCGCAGCGGGTGCAGTTGAACACCGATTTCATCCAGGACAAGTCGACCCATGCCCACTTGGTGGTGCGGGTGCTGGACAGCAGCAACGTGTCGGGTATTGACTCGACGATCAACGGTTCCGCCGGCAGCAGTGGCGTGGCGTACGGCACCAATGGCGTGCTGGGTAGCGCCAACCCGAACTCGAGCGCCTGGAATGTCCGCAAGGCGTGGATGGAGACCGATCTGTGGGGTGTGGGCCTGAAAGTCGGTGTGATGCCCGCCGCCTTGAACGACAACATCCTGCTGAACAATGATGACACCGGCTACGCGGCCATCAAACTGTCCAAGACCTTTGGTGATGTCACGGCCGTGTTGGCCAATCTCCGGGTCGATACGGGCAACCTCGGTACCTGCAGCAACAACGCCAATGGCGCTGCTTCCGGTTCCTGCACCGGTACGTCCCCCTCCGTCGATCCGGTCACCGGCATCAACAGTGGCTATGGTTCCAACAATGACAATGAGAACCTGTATGCCCTCGCCCTGTTTGGCAAGGTGGATGCGGTCAACTATGGGGTGACCGGCGCCTATCTGTATGCGGACAGGGACAGCGTGTTGGCCAGGACCGTGGGTACGCCCGGCACCACGATCACCGATGGCTGGTTGGCCTTGACCCTGAACACCAATCTGGCCGGGATGGTGGATGTGACCGGTACCGGTATCTGGGAAACCGGCGCCCGGGGTGTGAGTGCGACCACCATGTCTGCGGCCACGGGTACGGGTATCGCCTCCAAGCGGGTCGATGGCAGCGGCGGTCTGGCAGCCCTGCGTCTGAAGGGTGATCTGGCCGGCATCTCCAAGGGCAGCACCTGGCGTGCGTATGGTGTCTATGCCAGCGAAAACTTCACGGCCATCACCAGCCGGAATCCGGTCTGGTCCAAGACCTGGGATCTGGGTGGACCCGGCGCGCAGGACCTCATGAACACCTGGGCCTACGGCGCGGGCGCCTCGCCGGAAGAGAACATCATGGCCCTTGGTGTGGGCGCCTCCTTTGTGCCGGCCCCGAACTGGACGATCAGCCCCATGCTCGACTTTGCCAAGGTGACCAAGGACAGCACCCTGAATGCGACTTCCACGGATTTCCGGAGCACCTCCGCCTGGGGCGGTGGTGTGGAAGTGGCCACCAAGCTGAATCCGGCCACCACCCTGGCCGTGACGGGTCTGTATGTCTCCCCGAACGACAAGGGGTCTGATGCTGGCGTGACGAACGTGACTGGTTCCACGCTGACCTCCGGCGTCTCTGTCGACAAGATGCATGTCGTCGAAGCCACCCTGAAGATGGAATTCTGATCCATCTGAACCGGTTGGTCTGTTGTACCTCGAAGGGGGGAGCGGTGATCCGCTCCCCCCTTTTTTTATGGGTGGTGTGCGCGGTGGGGCAGAAGGGCCGAAAAACAGGTTCCCCATCGCCGCGCAAAAGGGGTATGCTGTGCAGAACGGACATCACAGCCAGGAGGAATTGCCATGACGCAGGCCGTTACATTTGACGATGTCTGGAAGATGTTCCAGGAGACCAGCCGCAACTTTCAGGAAATGGTCCGTGAGG